>JADLFD010000033.1 GCA_020845805.1 Verrucomicrobiales bacterium
GACCGCGTGGGGCAGGGGACGGCGGCGCGGCAGGGAGGGGAAGCGGCGCTGACGCCATTCCTGGGAGCGGCGCGGATGGAACAGCAAACCGTGTACCGCGAGGGCCGGTTCCCGAATGTGGTCGTGGCGATGGATGGTTCGGTGCTGGCGTTTTGGAATGGAGTGAAGGTTCGGCGCAGCCCGGATGCGGGCGCCACCTGGGGCGGTGAGATCGCGGTGGGGAAGGGCTTCATGGGAGGCGGGGTGTTGGTCGACGAAGGGACTGGCGACATCCTCGCATTCGCCGAGGCCGCGCATCCGCCCGCGCCGATCGCGATCTTTCGTTCGGGGGATCACGGACTGACCTGGGTTCCGCAGGACGTGGTGATTCAGCCCGACTCGCGGGGGAACCTTCCTTCCCTGCACATGAATGAGCATGGCCTTACCCTGCGGCGTGGGCCGCATGCGGGGAGGTTGATCCGTCCGACGCGCTGGTATGCGGGTGCGAACGAGCGCGCGCGCTGGCCGCAGCATTACACCAGTGCCATGTACAGTGACGACCACGGTCGGACCTGGCAGACCAGCGATCCCTTTCCAGCGTATGGCACCGGCGAGGCTGCGATCGCCGAGTTGTCGGACGGCCGGATCTACTACAACACACGCCGGCACTGGGCGCCGCCCGGCGAGAATCCCCGGCGTCGATGGGTGGGTTGGAGTCGCGATGGCGGCCGGGTATGGCACGAGGTGGCTCTGTGTGAGGTGCTGCCCGATGGCGACCAGGACCGCGACTACGGGTTGATGGGCGGACTGGTGCGACTGCCCGTTCGGGGACGGGACGTGCTGCTGTTTTCGAACATCGACAGCCCCGGCGGCCGCCATCATGGGTGTGTGTGGGCGAGTTTCGACGGCGGGCGTACCTGGCCCAGGAAGCGCCTGGTCCACGCCGGTGCGTTCGCGTACTCCTCACTGGACGCCGGGCGGCCGGGCACGCCCAGCGAAGGCTGGGTATTCCTGTTGTATGAGGGCGGCGCGAACGGCGGCGGAACCCTCGCGAGATTCAATCTCTCCTGGGTGCTGGAGGGCGAGCCCACCGGCGACGGCTCCGTGCCGGAATGGGTGTATTAAGAAACCTGCGGACGTGGCGGGCGCGGCGAGGTAGGATCCCGGCACACGGGGAAGTCACCCAGGGATGAACCGATTTCAGCCATGATTCTTGTCACGGGCGAAGCCCTCATCGATATGCTGCCCGGCACGACGTCCGCCGGGGAAACCATCCTCAAACCGACGCCTGGCGGGTCGCCCTTCAACGTCGCTCTGGCGCTGGGTCGGCTCGGCGCCCAGGTCCGGTTTCTTTGTCCATTTTCCACCGACGCCTTCGGCTGCCGGCTGGCCGCCACGCTCGAGGAAAGCGGCGTGGATCTCTCGGCCGCGCCACGCACGCGCGCCTTGTCCACGCTGGGATTCGTGGATCTGGATCCGAAGACGAAGGCGGCGCGGTACGCCTTCTACACGGACAACACGGCCGGGTGCGGACTCCGTCGGGAGGATCTGCCGTTGCCGCTGGCGTCGGAGATCACAGCGCTGAACGTGGGCTCGTTTTCTTTGGCCGTGGAGCCGTTCGGCTCGGCGGTGGAGACGTTGGTGGGAGATCATGCGGGGGACCGTCTGGTGGCGCTGGACCCGAACGTGCGCACGTTCCTGATCGGGAACCGCGATCGATTCCTCATGCGTTATCTGCGGCTCGTGGGGCGCGCGGACATCCTGAAGATGAGCGTGGAGGACCTGGAGTGGTTGCATCCGCGCAGCACGATCGAGGAAGCCTCGCGCGCCTATCGCGATGCCGGGGTGGGGCTGGTGGTGGTCACGCGTGGCGCGGACGGCGCCACCGCCATCGCCGGCGACCTGGTGGTTTCGGTGGGGGCAGAGCCGGTCCACGTGGTCGACACCGTGGGGGCGGGGGACACGTTTCAGGCGGCGATGCTGGTTTGGCTCGCGGAGCGAAACCGGCTATCGCGTCCGGGGGTGCGGTCCTGGACCGAGCCAGATCTGCGTTCGTTGCTGCACTTCGCGTCGAAGGCGGCGGCGCTCACTTGCGCCCGGGCGGGATGCCAGCCGCCGCGGCGGGCGGAGATCGCACCTTAGCGATGCCCCATGCGCCGAACGATGTTCCCCCGTCTCGGAGCCTGGCTCGCGGTGGCGTCGCTCTACGTGTTTCCGGTGAACGCCCAGAGTTGGGAGAGCGTGCTGGAAACCGTCCGTCGGCGATTCCCCAGCGTTCGTCAGCTTTCCACCCGTGACCTCGCGACGTGGTTGGCGGTGGATCCGAAGACTGCGGAGCGACCGAAACCGGTCTTGTTGGATACGCGCTCGGCCGAGGAGTACGGGGTGAGCCATCTCCCGGGGGCGCGGCACGCTGACACCGTGGAGGCGGTTCGCGCGCTGGGCTTTCGTCAGTCGGATCCGGTGGTGGTGTACTGCTCGGTGGGGTATCGCTCGTCTGCATTGGCGGAGAAACTCAGTGCGGCCGGTTGGACCAATGTGTGGAATCTCGAAGGTTCGATCTTCGCCTGGGCCAATGAGGGTCGTCTGGTCCATCGCGCCGGCAAGCCCGCGGATGAAGTCCATCCGTACGATGCCAAGTGGGGCGCCCTGCTGAAACCGGAGCATCATCCCGGCGCGCGGGTTCCCAAGAGTTGAGGCTGTTCCTCGAACCGGGATCTGTCCTGCCTGTCTGGACAGGTGGTCAGGCGGGAGTGTGTTTTTCCAGTGTCTCCCGCATCGCCTGGAGAACTGCCGAGGGGTGGATGCGGGCGAGGCATTCGGCGCTGCCGGATCGTGCACAGGCCGGTTCGAGAGCGGGGCGGTCGACGCACAGGCAGGGTTGCACCAGGGACCGGTGCGAAGGGCCGATGGGCGCCCATTCCCGCAGGCCCGCATATTCGCGGAAGAGGGACACGGTGGGCCGACCGAGGGCCATGGCGAGGTGCGTCACGCCGGAGTCGGTGCCCACGTGCAGGGCGCAGCGTTCCACCACGGCGGCGAGTTGCGGGATGCGCAGGGGTTCGTCGAGCACCAGGAGGCGGGGATTGGCGACGGCGTGGGTGAGTTGGCGCAGTCGCTCGCGTTCACGGGCCTGGGTGGAAGCGGTGGCCACGAGCGCCGGGAGGCCGTGCTCGAGGGCGGCGCGGCAGAGTTCGATCCAGGAAGTCAGCGGCCATTCCTTGAAGGGCGAACTGGCATTCACGGAGAGATGCACGGCGCCCGCGGGAACCCGCCCGGAGGCCCAATCCCTGGCCACGGGGCCGGGGTCCAGATCGACGCGGGGCGCGACGAGCCCGTAGCCAGCGGCGGCGAGCAGTTGTCGGCGCTGTTCGAAGACCGGGAGGTCGCGTGATGGCGGAGCGAGGAGGGATCCACCGAGCCAACGGCGCCAGGCGCCAGCGCGGGCGGGAGCGCGCGTCAGGCGTCGCGGGATGCCGGCGAAGCCCGCGACGAAGAGCGTGCGATCCGCGCCGCTGAAGTTGAGGCTGAGATCGTAGTGCTCGCGGCGCAGCGCGCGTTGAAGGTCCAGGTGTCGCCACCAGGGCGGGCTCGGGTTTCCCAGCGGGTAGGTCCAGACGCGTCCGAGACCCGGCACCATCTCCAACACCTGCGCGCCGACCGGGGTGGTCACGACATCCAGCCGCGCGTGCGTGTGATGGCGGCGCAGTTCGTGCAGGGCGGGAATCAGGTGGATGGTGTCCCCGAGGAAACCGAGATCGACCACCAGCAGGCGCTGGAGGTCAGGAACCGGGGGCGGGGGGCTGGCCTCGGGGCCGTGCACGCCGTTGGTCTAGTCGATGACGTGCGGGCAACGAAGCAAAAGCGCCTCCGGAGTTTTGCGCTGACCGCTTCGACACGTCGGGTAGGATCGCGGCCGCTGGTCCGAATCCCTCCCCATGCCGCCACTCCCGATCACCGTATGTCTCGTTTCCGGCGCGGAAGCCGCCCGGATTGGGCGGTGCCTGGACAGCGTGGCGGGTTGGACGCGGGAGTTGGTGGTGGTGCTGAACGAGGAGGTGGCGGATGGCACGGAAGCACTGGTGACGCAGCGTGGTGGCACCGTTCACCGCCATCCCTGGGCGGGATTTCGGGAGCAGAAGAATCGAGTGCTCGGCTACGCGACCCAGCCCTGGATCCTGGCCTTGGACGCGGATGAGGTGGTGTCGCCTGCCCTTCGGCGTCAGATCGAGGCCTTCTTCCAGGACGCCGCGAGTGAGTGTGCTGGCGCGCGGTTCCCGCGGTTGACCTGGTTCATGGGGCGCTGGATCCGGCACGGGGATTGGTACCCCGATCACGTGCTGCGCCTGTTCCGGCGCGAGGCGGGTCGATGGGGCGGGAGTCCGGAGCACACGCACGTCGAGGTGACTGGCCAGGTGCGGACCTTCACCGGCGATCTGCTGCACTTCAGCAATCCGTCGGTGAACGGGTATGTGCAGAAGATTCCGTACTACGCGGATCTTTACCTGCAACGCCAGTTGGCGGACGGCGTGGCCTGGAAACCGTTCCAAGTGGTGTTCCGCGCCGCCTGGCGTTTCGTGCGTGCCTACTTCCTGAAGCGCGGGTTTCTCGATGGGTACCCCGGGTTCTTCCTGGCGGTCTCGACCGCCTATGCGGCGTTGGTCCGGCACACGAAGCTTTACGAACACTTGAACCAACGGCCGCCTCCCGCCGGCACGGAAGCGGAGTAAGGATCCTTCGGCCCCCCCTGGCCAGGTGGCGTCCGGCCGCCGCGATCAGGCGGGCCGAAGGGCTCCCCTGCCAGAGTGCTCGGCCCCCAAGCGACTCATGCGACTGACCCTCGTCATCAACACCTTCAACCAGCCCGAGTACCTCGCGCGAGTGCTCGCGGCGGTGTCGCGGCAGACCCGGGTGCCGGACGAAGTGGTGCTGGCCGACGATGGGTCAGGCGAGGAAACCCGGCAGGTGTTCGAGGGGTGGCGCGCCCAGGGACCTCTGCCCGGGGTTCATGTGTGGCAGGAACAGAAGGGGTTCCGCCGCTCGCGGATTCTCAATCTCGCCATTGCCGCGAGCACGGGGGAGCACCTGGTGTTTCTGGATGGGGACACCGTGCCGCACCCGCGTTTCACCGAGGACCATCTGGCCGTTGCGGCGCGTGGCGGGTCGTTTTTCGTGCAAGGTCACCGCGCGCTGGTTGAACGGGAGGCGGCAGCTTGGTTTGGCCTGGGGGAGTTCGGCCGCGATCGGCGGCGCGCCCTGGTCGCCGGCCAGATCTCCGGCTGGAAGAACGCGTTCCGTTGGCCGGCCGGCTGGGTTCGTGAGCGATCGGACCTGCACGGAATCCGGGGCTGCAATCTGGCCATTCGCCGCGCTGACCTGGTTCGTGTGAATGGGTACAACGAGGCCTTCGAGGGATGGGGACGCGAGGATTCCGAACTCGCCGTGCGCCTCATGAACGCCGGGGTGCGCCGCCTGGACATGCGCGGGCGAGCCCCGTGCTTCCATCTCTGGCATCCGCCCGCGAGCCGGTCCAACCTGGGGAATAACGATCAGATTTTGGCTCAGGCGATGGAGCAGCAGGCCACCTGGTGCGCCTCCGGCTTGGAGGGCCATCTTCCGGGAAGGACGGGACAACGAGAAACGGGCAGGACCTGAGTCCTGCCCGTGGCGAAAACTGCGGTTGAAGAAGGCTGGCGGCAGCGAGACGTGGCAGGGCGGAGGGCGTTGAATCCTCTCCTGCCCTTGGCCGTCAGGCCGCGGTGGTGGCGCGCTTGCGCCAGCAACCGGCCGCCACCACCCCCGCACCGAGCATCAGCAACGTCGCTCCGGAGTCCGGCACTCCCGCACCTCCGCCCGGCGATCCGGCCGCGAGCCTTCGGGCGGTGCCGTACACGGCGATGAACTGAACTTCCGCCAGCGGGGTGCTGGGTGAGCGACCCGTTCGCATGGTGGTGTTTTCGAAATTGATGCTGGTGTAGGTGTCATTCCAGCCGTCGATCTCCCAGACACCCCAAGATGCTCCGGCGGCGGCGACGAGCACACGAGGGGTCAATTCCCACAGTGCGGGATCCCAGTTCAGGCTGACGGTCTTGTTCGCATTGGCGAAGAGCGCCTCCAAAGCGTCTTTGCCGTCACCCGCTTCGGTCGCCGCGCTGCGCACGAACCGGTACAGAAAACTGGCCCCTTGCACGGCGGCGTCACTCAACGGCGGAGGAACCGCGGAGGAGATGACGAAAATGCGCTTGGCCTCGGCATTGACATCATAAGGAACAGCCTGCGCCGCACCGGCGCATCCGAGCGCCAGCGCTCCGATTCCGATAAGTTTGTGCGATGTGCGAATTTGCATGTGTGCGAATGGTTTGATGGCTTTGGCTCACTCAGGCTCATCAGAGGCCCACACTCGCCGAGTCCCCCTACTACAACTCACGAGTCCAAATTCCCCTAACAAATTGAGCAACACCCACGTGATAACGTAGTGGTCGAGCCCGGCAAGCCCGAATTTCCGGCGTTTCGCCCGGCTGCGGAAGGGAAGTCAGGCCGGGCGACGGTTCGGCGGAGTTGGAATCGGCGAGGGCGGGCGGTACGGTCCGTGCCCATGCGCAAGGTCACGGTGCCGCTGGGGGCTCGCACATATCCGGTGCTGGTGGGGGAGGGTCTCCTTACGACGTTGGGTCGTCGGTGCCGCGCGCTGGGCTCCTCCACACGCTGTGCGGTGCTCGCCGACGAGACGGTGGCGGCTCGCTACGGCGACTTGGCGCTCAAGAGCTTGCGTGATGCCGGGTTCGCCCCGGTGCTGATCCCGTTCGCGGCGGGGGAGAAATCGAAAAGCCTGCGGGTGGTGGAGCGTTGCTATGCCGAGTTGGCGCGACACCGGTTGGAACGACGATCGCTGATCGTGGCACTCGGCGGCGGAGTCACGGGGGACCTGGCGGGATTTGTGGCGGCCACCTATTTGCGCGGCCTTCCGTTTGTTCAGGTGCCGACGACCCTCCTGGCGCAGGTCGACAGTTCGGTGGGAGGGAAGGTGGGTGTGAACCTGGCGGCGGGGAAGAATCTGGTGGGCGCGTTCCTCCAGCCCAAGCTCGTGCTGTGCGATCTTTCGACGCTGCAGACGCTTCCGGAGCGGGAGTTCCGTGCCGGGTTGGCCGAGGTGATCAAGTACGGCATCATCCATGACCCGGCGCTCTTCCGTCGGTTGGAGCGGGACTGGGACCGGGTGGCCGCGCGAGACCCGCGGGTCCTGGAGTCGGTGGTGGCCCGCTGTTGTCGGATCAAGGCGCACGTGGTGTCGGAGGACGAGACCGAGAGCGGCCTGCGGGCGATCCTCAATTTCGGGCACACCATCGGGCACGGGATCGAGGCTATCACGCGCTATGGCGAGTATTTGCATGGGGAAGCGATCTCGATCGGACAGGTGGCGGCGGCGATGCTTTCCGAGCGGCGTCTTGGGCTGGCACCCTCGGTTTCCGAGCGCATCCGGCAACTTTTCCTCCGGGCGGGACTTCCGGTGAGCATCCGGTTGTCCGCCGGGCAGCGCGTCCGTCTGTTGGCGGCCATGCGGCTCGACAAGAAGGTCAGTGGTGGCGAGGTGAAGTTCGTGTTGGCGAGCGCCTTGGGGAAGGTGACGTGGGGCCATGCCATCCCGGAGTCTGAGGTGCACGCCGTGTTGGACGCACTGGCGGGGGGCACTCGGCGCTCGCCCTGAGCGAGGCCTGGAGAACGGGCAGGCGGGGAGTCCCGCGCGGTGGTGGAGCGCGGGATTCGAGAGCGGTCCCAAGCCGCGTGCGGGGCTTGACGCGTCCCGGCGGGGTCAGCGCCACTCGTGCTTGGGGTATTTGCGCTGCAGCTCCGATTTGAGGCGGGGGTAATGTTCCTTCCAAAAGCTCTCGAGATCCTGGGTGACCTGCACCGGGCGCATGCTGGGAGCGAGGATCTGGAGCGTCACCGGAACACGGCCCAAAGCGATGCGGGGCGTTTGCTGGACGCCGTACAACTCCTGGATGCGCAGGGCGATGAACGGCGGCAGGTCGTTGGAGTAGGTGATTTTGGGATGACGCCCGTTGGGAAGATCGAGCCGTTCGGGGGCATGCTTCTCCAGCAGGGCGAGTTGCTGCGGGTTGAGCCAACCACGCACAGCGTTCTTCACCGGGCGATCCTTGATGTCCTTGTAACCGTAGGCGCCATGGCACAGTGAGGCGATCAGGTCGTGGCGATCGGCTTCCTGCAAGGGCGGGAGGGCGAGGTCAGGACACCACTTGGCCAGGCAGTTGAGACGGAGGATCCATTGCTCCACGCCGTGGTCCCAATCGGCGAGGGTGAGGCGTCCCGCGATGACTTCCTCGGCCAGCAGCCGTGCCGCGGCGTCCGCCGGCGCAGGCTCGATCCGCCGGGCCTCGAGCGCGAGCCCCCGGAAGCGGAGCAGTTCCTCCGCCTGCACGCGGCGCATGGTGGGGTCGTAGTACACGCGCAGGGAGCGGTCGAGGTCGTGGGGAAACAACTCCTGCAACCACGCGGGGTCGATGGCCGTGGCCAGCGACAGGAGGGTGTTCACGTCGCCGCCACGGCCGCTGACTTCGCGCACCTCGGCGACGACGAGGATCGGGCTGTCCTGGACGACGCTTTCCCGCACCAGCACTCCGCGGCGACCGTGGACCAGTTCACACCGCAGGGTGCCTTGGTCCAGCCGGCGCGCCACATGATCGGAGAAGGCGAGCAGAATGCAGCGCCGCAGCTGAGTCTCGTCCAAGTCCCGTGGCGTCACGTCGAGGCCTTCCCGCTCGGAGAGGTCGAGAAAGGAGCGGAACAGCGGGAGCACCTGCCGCGCCGTGACGGCGTGGATGCCGACCCGTTGGCAGGCCTCGAGGCGGAACTCCTCACGAGCCGCGTAGTCCCAGGCGCGCATGAGATGAAAGAAATCCGAGGGCGCGCGGTCGCCGATGCGGTCCTCACGCGTGCGGGCGGTGTCGCGATCCACCTTGCGCAGGAGGAGATCACGTCCCTGGGTCAGGGCCGCGATGAGCGCGGCTTGATGGACGCAGCCGCGCTCTTGCGCGGCCAGCAGTAGCCTCGCGTAGCGGGGGTGGACGGGAAACGCCAGCATGCGGCGCCCGAGTTCCGAGATTCGCGACCCGCGTGGTGAACCCGGGGATTCCGGGTCGCCGCCGGGGACCGGGTCGCGTTCGAGGGCGCCCAGATCCAGGAGCAACGATTCCGCGTGATCGAGCGCGGCGGTATCCGGCTTTTCCAGCCAGCGGAACTTCTGGAGGTCCTCCACCTCGGCGGACTTGAGGGTGAGCACGACCTCGGAGAGGTCGAGACGCCGGATCTCGGGGAGTTCCTGGGCCGGGCGGTGGCTGTGCTCCTCCTGGGACCACAGGCGCAGGCAGGTTCCGGCGGATGTACGGCCGGCACGGCCGGCACGCTGGTCGGCGGAGGCGCGGCTGATCTTCTCCACCAGCAGCGTGTTGATCCCCCGCGCCGGATCATGCCGCGCCAGGCGCGCGAGGCCGCTGTCGATGACCGTCCGCACGCCGTCGATGGTGAGCGAGGTTTCGGCGACATTGGTGGCGACGACGATCTTCGGTCGGTCCTGCCGCATCACGGCGGCGTCCTGATCCTGCGGCGGCAGTTCGCCATGCAACGGCAGCAAGGCCCAGCCGCGTGCCTCCGGACGCGACCGGAACTCCTCCAGCGTGCGGTGAATCTCATACGCTCCCGGCATGAAGACGAGCGTGTCCCCGGGATCGCCACGCCGACGGTGCTCGACCCACGCGTCCACCGCCTGTTCCCAGATGGGACGCGGATCCGAATACGCGGGGCGCAGGGCGAACTCGATCTCGACGGGGTAGGTGCGTCCTTCGGCGCGGATCACGCGGCACGGGTTCAGATAGGTCTGCAACTGGTGCAGGTCGAGCGTGGCGGACATGACCACGAGTTGCAGATCCGGCCGCGCGCGCTCCTGCAAATCGAGTGCGCGTGCCAGGGTGATGTCGCCGTGGAGATGACGCTCGTGGAACTCGTCGAAGACGATGGTGCTGACCCCCTTCAGCGTGGGTTGCTGCAGCATCTGGCGCAGGAGAATCCCTTCGGTCACGAAGCGGATGCGGGTGGCTGGGGACGTGACGTTCTCGAAGCGGATCTGGTAGCCGACTTCCCCGCCGAGCCGCGTGCCTCGTTCCTCCGCCACTCTCCGGGCGAGCATGCGGGTGGCGAGTCGACGTGGCTGGAGCACCACGACTTCACCGTCCCCCAGGAGCCCGTGTCGGAGCAGCATCTGCGGCACCTGGGTCGACTTCCCTGAACCGGTCGGTGCGCTCAACACCACGCGCCGGGTGCGCGGCAATTCCGCGATCAGTTCGGCTTCGATATCCTGGATGGGCAACGGGGGCATGGGCGCACGCAACGTCCCGGGAGCGTTACGAGAAAGCCCATGCGAGCCAAGCGAATGAACCGCCCTACGTGGCGATGAGCGAGCGGTGTAGCCGCGGACGTGAGTCCGCGCTGGAGGGCGTTGGCGAATGGGAAGAGCGGGAGCGGTCGAGCGGCCAAGTGAGCGCCGTCTGACGACGGCGGCTACGGAACGGAGAAGTAGCCGCGGACGTGAGTCCGCGCTGGAGGGCGTTGGCGAACGGGATGAGCGGGAGCGGTGGAGCGAGCGCCGTCTGACGACGGCGGCTAGTGCGCCCGGCCGGTGGCTGGTCTAGCGGGATGAAAGGTTCCCGTCGGGGGCTTGTGACGCCAACCGTAGCCGAA
>JADLFD010000034.1 GCA_020845805.1 Verrucomicrobiales bacterium
GCCACGACCGCAGCAACGGCCGCATCTACAAGATCGTTTACCACAACCAACCCGTCACCCACCCCAATCTCCGCGCCCTGCCCGTCGAGGAACTCGTGAAGCTGCAGTTCCATCGCAATGACTGGCAGGTGCGCCACGCGCGCCGCCTTCTCATGGAGCGCTATCACCCGGGCGCGGGCATCAGCCCACCCCCGACCTCCGCCCTCGAACCCTTGCGCACCGCCCTGGGCGAACGCACCGACACCCCCAGCCGCCTGCGCGCGCTCTGGGCGCTGCATGTCACCGGCCAACTGCCGGAGACCCAGGCCCTCGCCCTGCTCGCCGACCGCGATGAATTCGTGCGGGCGTGGTCCATCCAGCTGCTCTGCGAATCACGGCGGCCCAGCGACGCCACGCTCGCCGCCCTGGAACGCCTCGCCCAGCAGGATGCCTCGCCGTTGGTCCGCTTGTACTTGGCCTCCGCGCTGCAACGCACGCCGGTCCCCCAACGTCGCCCCATCCTCGAACCGCTCCTCGCGCGCGCCGACGACGCCAGGGATCCCAACCTTCCCCTGATGTACTGGTTCGCCCTCGAACCCGTCGTGGGCGCGGATCCTCAGGGCGGCCTGGAATTGCTGGCCAAGACGCAAATTCCCACGCTGCGCCAGTTCATCACCCGGCGCCTCGCCAGCGAAGCCCTCATGGCCACCCGCTGACCCCAACCCGCCGCGGCCCGCCATCGAGCCGCCAGAAAAATCAATTGGTCACCGCCGCTCCCGTCACGGTTCCATGCCGACGTGAGCACCCTTGAACCTCCACGCACACCCAGTGCCGCGCGCATCCTCGCGTTCCTGCTCGGACCAGCCGCCCTTTGCTTCCTGGTGGGCTTCGCCAGCACCGGATCGGATGACAACGTCACGATCCCGTTGATGATGTTCTTCTGGATCGTCGGCAGCCTCGTGGGCGGCATCACCTCGGGAATCCTCCTCGCCCGCCGCCTGGCCTCGCACTCCGCTCACTTCACCTGGATCGCCGCGGGACTCGCGCTGGCCTGCACCGTGGTCGCAGTCATCATCTGCTTCGGCGGCTGCCTCGTCGGTGTTGTGGGTGGAAACGACCTCTTTCATTAAGGCGCCCCATGCTCTCTCCGTCCCTTCCCAAGCTCCACGATGAGCGCGTGCTGAAACTGACCACCAGCCGATGCCCCACCTGCCTCCGCGCCTGCCCCGCCGAGGTCGTCCGCATCGGTTCCGACCCGGGCCGCGTGGTCCTGCGCCGCACCTGCCCGGATCATGGCCTCGCCGTCGCCACCCTCGCCACCGACGCACGCTTCTACTGGCTCTCCAAGGGCGATCCCGCCAACGCCTCCTGCGGCTGTGACGGCGGCGCCTGCCGCGCCAGCGACGACGCACCCTCCGGCACCCTGGGTCGCAACGCCGCCGGACGCGGTCAGGCCCCGTTCGAATCCCTCGCCACCTGCCTCGCGCTCATCGAAGTGGTCGACTCCTGCAATCTCGCCTGCCCCACCTGCTACGCGAATTCCCCCGTCGGCACCGGCGCGCGTCTCCAAGCCCCGCCGCTCACCGAACTTCAGGCGCGCATCACCGGCATCCTCGAACGCAAAGGCGGCATCGAGATCCTCCAACTCTCCGGCGGCGAACCCACGCTCCACCCGCAGTTCTTCGAACTCCTCGACTGGACCCTCGCCCATCCAAAGATCGATCACGTCCTCCTCAACACCAACGGAGTGCTCCTCGCCCGCGACGACGCCTTCCTCGAACGTCTGCGCACCAGCCTTCGCCCCGGCCGACTCCAGCTCTATCTCCAGTTCGACGGCCCCCAGGCCGCCGCCCAGATCGACCTCCGCGGCACCGACCTCCGTGAACTCCGCCTCCGCACCCTCGAACGCACCGCCGCCATCGGCCTCCCAGTCACGCTCGCCATGACCGTGACCCGGGCCAATCTGCCCCACGTCTGGGACACCATCGCCTTCGGACTCCGCTGGCCGCACGTCCGCGGTGTCACGTTCCAACCCGAGTTCCGCAGCGGACGCTCCCCCCGCCCTGACGCCCCCGCCACTGTCACTGTCACCCGGTCCATACCGACTCCCCCGACCACCTCCGACCGCCTGAACTCAGCAGACATCCTCCTCGCCGCCGTCGAACAATCGAACGGCCAACTCAGCACCGCCGACTTCACGCCGCTCCCCTGCGGCGATCCGAACTGCGCCATCATCGGGTACCTCCTCAAACTCGAAGGCCAAACCCGACCCGTCTCGGAATTCGTCGATTTCGCTCACATCCAGGGCTTCCTGCGCGATCGCCTGCAGTTCCGCCCCGAGGACCTCTCCCGCTGCGGCTGCGAATCCGAACCCCTCGGCCAACTCCTGCACCGCTTCGAACTCGATGCCTCCCACACCTTCCGCATGGTCATCAAACCGTTCATGGACGCCTGGACCTGGGATCAGGACCGCATCGACCGGTGCTGCACGCACGTGATCCGCCCGGACGGCAAACTCGATTCCTTCTGCCGCTACTATTCGGGCTTTCCCGATACTCACCCGCCCGCATGATGCACGGCACTTCCTACGCCGGCTGGATGCTCGCCGCCCTGGCGCTGAGCGGCTGGCTCTGGTTCCGGGCGGGACGTCGCGATCCGCACCTGCCGCTGATCTTTATCGGGGGCCTGCTCGGCGCGTTCCTCGGCGCGAAACTGGTCTACCTGCTCGCCGAGGGCTGGAACGACCTCGGTCGCCCCGACCTCGCCCTGCGCTGGGCCACGGGAAAAACCATCCTCGGAGGTCTCCTCTTCGGCTACGCCGGGGTGGAGCTCACCAAAAAGGCACTGCGCTACACCCGCCCCACGGGGGACCGCTTCGCCATCATGGTTCCCCTCGCCCTGATTCTCGGCCGCATCGGCTGCCTCACGCATGGATGCTGCCTCGGCCGCCCCTGCCCTCCCGCCTGGTACGCCCGCACCGATTCCGCCGGTGTCCCTCGCTGGCCAGCGGTCCCCGCCGAGATCGCATTCCATGCGCTCGCCCTCGCTGCCGCCCTCGTGCTGCAAGCCACCGGACGCCTCCCCGGTCAGCGCTTTCATGTCTATCTCATCGCCTACGGGGTGTTCCGATTCGTGACCGAGTTCCAACGTGATACCTTGCGCCTCCTCGGGCCGTTCACCGGCTATCACGTCGCCGCGCTCGCCCTGGTCGCCCTCGGCGCCGTCCGTTTCGGACAGCGTCAACACCAGCGCCAAACCCCGACCTCCCCGGTTTCAGCATCGGCGTGACCCGCGCCCGCCAACCCGCTACAACCTCCCCGTGCCCGGCCGCGTCATCCGGTGGCTGAAAACCAGTCTTGATACCCGGCGGCTCGCGCGGTTCTTCAACGAACACGCCGACCCGTGGGAACGCATGCCTTTCGACGTCGAACATCACTCGTTCGGCATGGCCAGCGTCCACGACTTCTCCACCTACCTCGCCGGCACCAGCTCCGTCCCCGCCCAATCCATCGACGAGATCTGCCACTGGCTTCGCTCCTGCCAGGCGGTGGACGATCAGACGCTGTTCCACAGTCAGGATCACTGGCAGCACCCGGTCGCCTTTGAGCAACTTCGCCGCGGCGATTGCGAGGATCACGCGCTCTGGGCCTGGCGCAAAATGCGCGAACTCGGGCTTCACACCCACTTCGTCGCCGGGGTCTGGGGCTCGGTCGCCCATGCCTGGACCCTCTTCGAGCACCACGGCACGGTCTACGTTCTGGAATCCACCGCCAAAACGACCCCGCTCTACCACCCGCTCGACGCGGTCCGACACCAATACTGCCCTGCCCTCGCCGTCGATGAACGGTTGCGAACGTTCGTCTACCAGGGCTACCCGCGTTACCTGTCGCTCGCCGGCCAACCCCGCTGAACCCTCGTCCCTCTCCCGCGCATGCCCGACCGCACCCCCTCCTCCGACCCCACGCCCCCCGCGTTTGGCACCAACCCCTTCGCATCGCTCAGCAGCGAAGGTCTTCCCCCCGGCCCCCCCGATCCCCCCGCCGGCTCGAGCCGGCGCAAGGAGAAGAACCGAAACCGCGGCCGGGTCGACATCCTCCGCCAAACCGCGCATCGCGGCGGGAAAACCGTGACCGTGGTGACCGGCTTCACCGGCATCGGGCTCCCCGAAAAAGAACAACTCGCGAAGGCCATGCAGAAAGCCTGCGGCACCGGCGGTACCGTCAAAGACGGTCGTATCGAGATCCAGGGCGACCAACGCGAGCGCGTCGCCCAGATCCTCTCCGAAGCCGGCTTTCGCCCCGTCTTCGCCGGAGGCTGAATCTCCAAAGCCTACGGCTCCACCCGAACCCAGCCACTTCCCTGACCCGGCACGCTCCAACTCACCCGCCCCCACCGCCAGGCCGGGGGCGCCGACTCGGGCCACGACTCGTGGCCGGCCTCGCCAGCCTCGCCATGCTCGCGGGTGCCACCACCGCACCCCTGACTGCCCGCGGAGCCGCCGGGAACCCGACCGCCACGGCTTCCGGCACCTCCCCCGCCCCCGCTCCGGCCGCAGCCTCGTTGGAGCACCTGGCCCTGACGCCAGACTTCGCGCAACGCATCCGCGACCGCGAAACCATCGACGCCTACCTGCGCCAGCACCATCTCGTCGCCGATAGCCCCGCCCCAGCAACCTTCCCGCCCCTGGCCTCGCGACGCGTCATGTCCGGAGCCATCCGGACCGTGCGCCGTCCCACCGACGAGGCCACCACCCCCTGGCTCGACACCAAGGAGGCGAATGTCCGAGTGCCGCGCGGATTCCGGTCCCCCGTGCTGGGTGCTCCGACTCCCGTCGACCTGGCTTCGCCTCACCTCCTCGCCACCAACGCCACGCAACAGGCGGCGGCAGACCTGATCGAACAACGCCTCGCGACCGACGGCCTGTTGCTCACCACCGCTCTGGCCCTCGAGAAATTGGGCGTTCCCGCGGACGGATCGGACATGGCCGCGGCGGTCCGACTCCTCGCCCGGCTGGGTTTGCCCGTCGACCTGCTCCCCTGCTTCCAGGACCCGTCAGCCCCGACCACCAAGCCCACGCCCGAGCTCTGGGTTGCCCGCATCGCGGACGCCCTCCGCTCCGGAATGGACGTGAACGCCTGGCGAGCCACGCTGGCCCGCGCGCAATTCCACTTCACGCCCTCGATGAAGGGCTACGCCGCCGCCCTCGAAAGCGGTCAGCACGAAATCGGCTTGGTCCGCATGCAACTCGGCGGCGGTGGTTGGCGCGATGGCATCGTGCCCGGTGGCATCCTGCATGTGATCTGGCAGGTGGCCGAAGCACTGCCGGGTGCCGACTACCTGGTCAGTGTGCCGGCTGAGTTCGCGGACCACTTCGCACTCATGGCAGGCAACAGCTGGCGGCTGCGACGGCGCGACCAGTTGCTCATCCTCGCCGAACCCCTGCGTGTCTCCGCCTGGGCCCAGGACAATGGTAAGGCGGGTCTTCTCCACAACGACTCCGGAACGCCGCAGCAAGCCGCCACGCTGGTCCCCCGCTACGCCAGCCAAGGTGACGGGCTCTCGATGCTCGAACCCAAGGATACCCTCGCCGCCGCCGGTCTCCGCGCCGCCGGCCATGCAGTGGCGCAGTCCCCCCTCCTCTTCCAGGGTGGCAACCTTCAGCCCATCCTCGCCCCCGGCACAACCCACTCCCGTCTCCTGCTCATCGGCGAAGGGGAGATCGCGCGCAACGTGGTGCTCGGCCTGACCCCATCCCAGGTTGAGACCGCACTCCAGGTCGAGTTCGCGGTCGATCGCACGATCGTCCTGCCCTCCGTCTCCTTTCACCTCGATTTCGATATGACCCTGCGCACGCAGGGCGAAACGACCCTGGCCTTCGTCAACGACCCACCCGCCGCCGCACGCCTGCTGGCCGGACTCGGCGTCGAAGCGCTCGCACGCCACGGCGTTCTGTCCACCCAGACCCTGGCCGCCGCGCAGTCCCATCTCCAGGCCGGTCGCGACCATGAGTTTCTCCAACTGCTCCTGCCCGCGCTCCCCTCCCTCACCGGCTCCGCGCACGAGTACCCCGCCGAACTCACTCGCGCCTTCGTCACCCGCCCCCTCGACGACGGACGCGCCCACCTGCAGATCCTGCTCATCGCCCTGGATCTTTTGGAAAGCGGCCTCCCCCCGGCACAACGGCTGAGTGCGCATCCGGAGCGCGGCGCCTACCTCGACGCGCTGCGTCGGATGGAAACGGCGCGCCGACACCAGAACCAGGCCCTCACCCAACTCGGCCTGCGCCTCGTGCCCATTCCCAGCATGCCCGACCTCAGCCGGAGCGTGAA
>JADLFD010000035.1 GCA_020845805.1 Verrucomicrobiales bacterium
GGCGGACTGGTGGCGGTGGTCGGGGCCGTGATCCACAAGTTGGGTCACTAACGGCGAAGCCGGCGGGCCGGGGCAAGGTTGGAGACCGTCACACCACCCGCGACTGCCCGGAGCCCTTGGTCACTTCACCGATCGCCCAGGCGGCGTGTCCCTCTTTCCGGACGAAGCGCAGGATGGCCTCGGCCTGGTCTTGAGCCGCGAGGACCACCATGCCGACTCCCATGTTGAACACCTGATAGAGCTCGGTTTCTTCGACGCCACCCTGCTCCTGGATGAGCTGGAAGATGGGGAGCATGTCCCAGGAGCCCTTGCGGATGACGACATCACAGCCGGCGGGGAGCACCCGCGGGATATTGTCGATGAATCCGCCGCCGGTGATATGGGCGAGGGCATGCACGGGGCGGGCTGAGCCGCGATGGAACTTGCGCAGCAGGCGCTGCACCAGCGGCCCGTAGCTGACGTGAACTTTGAGCAGTTCGTCGCCAATGGTGTTCTGGAAATCGGGCACCCAGGTCTTCGGCTTCATCATCAGCTGGTCGAAGAAGATCTTGCGTGCCAGCGAGTAGCCGTTGGTGTGAAGGCCGCTGGAGGCGATGCCCAGGACCACGTCGCCGCGTTTGACGTGTTTCTGGCCGTTCAACATGGAGGACTTGTCGACCACGCCGACGATGGTGCCGCTCACGTCGTACTCGCCGGCCTGGTAGAAGCCGGGCATTTGCGCGGTTTCGCCGCCGATCAGCGAACAATGGTTTTCGGCACAGGCCTTGGCGAAGCCGCGCACGATATCGGTGAACACGCGTGGCTCCAACTTGCCGGTGCCGAGGTAGTCGAGAAAGAAGAGGGGTTCGGCGCCGAGGACCGCGATGTCATTGACGCAGTGGTTGACGAGGTCCTGCCCGATGGTGTCGTGGCGGTCCATCGCGAACGCGATCTTGAGCTTGGTGCCCACGCCGTCGACGGAGGAGACGAGGACCGGCTTGGGATGGCGTTTGACGTCGATGGCGAACAGGCCGCCGAAGCCGCCCACTTTACCGAGGACCTCTTTGCGATGGGTGGAGGCAAGCAGCTTGGGCAGCGTGCCTTTCACGCGGTTCCCAAGGTCGATATCAACTCCGGCGGCAGCGTACGCTTTCTTCGATGGGCTCATCGGTCAGGGCGGTGACTGTCGGCACCTGGCGCGGTTTTGTCCATGCCAGGCTTGCTGGCGTGGGGGTCAGAGGTGCCGGACCTGGCCGCGGTACTGGGCGAGGAGCGCTTCATTCCAGCCGGGGACGTCGGCATTGCTGCTGGCGTAAATCTCAGGGGGATGGCCCGCGTGGGTGGCCAGTTCGATGGCGCGCGCCACCAGGGCGTTTACCAGGAAGAGGCCGGCAATGCTGGAGGTGGGCCCGAACTTGCGTGGGAGCCCGGGCAGGTCGAGCGCGGCATCGCCGATCGGTGACCCATGGTCCAGAACCATCTCGGCCACCTCGAATAGGCGTTTGCCGGAGGCATGGCGGGAGGGGAAGGCGCGGCTGTGCGCGAGGCTGGTCAGGGCGATGGTGCGCAGGCCGCGCTCGCGCGCCGCGAGCGTCAGTTCGATGGGGACCGCGTTGCGGCCGGAATTGGAGGCCACGATGAGGACGTCGCCGGCCCTGACGGGGTAGCGATCGAGCAGTTCCTGGGCGCGCCCGGATTCCTGTTCCAGCCGTGAGCTATCGGCGGCGCTTTGGTGGAGCATGAGTGGGGGATCCAGGATGGCGGCGGCGCGCGCGAGTCCACCGGCACGGTAGAAGACCTCTTCGGCGAGCATGTGCGAGTGTCCGGTGCCGAAGACGTAGAGGTAGCGGCCGTCCAGCAGTGCTGAGGCGAGCACGGAGGCGGCGTGCTCCAGGCCGGTGCGTTGTGAATCCGCCGCATGGCGGAGCTGTTCCAGGACGGTGCGCAGGTAGCGGTCGATGACATTCATGCGGCGTGGTGACGGGGCACGTTTGGGGTCTGCGGGTACGATGGCGGGGCGGACAATGGCCGCGTGATTCGCGGGAGGTCGAGAGTGGCTTGGAGGTTCCGGGGAGGAAAGCGTGGGTTGGCAGGTGGGACATTCTCCGGTGGCGGCGGATTCGTTGCCGGAGTTGAAGGAGCCACGCATGCTCGCCCCATGCATGGCACACGTGCGGCCGTCAGCATGGGGATGATCAGCGTCGCCTGCTGGCTCCTGGCGTCCATGGGTTCGGATGCGGCACGTCCACCGCAGCCGGTGGAACTCCAACTCAACGACGACGGCGGCTGGTGCTGGTTCCAGGACGAGCGCGCGGTGGTCGTGAAGGACCGGTTGGTGGTGGGCTCGGTGGCCACGGGATATCGGGACCGGGGGCGGCGTGGTGACATCGACGTGATGTCGCTGGATTTGCGCCGGGGAGGGGTGACCCGGTTCCCGCTGCACCGGGGACTCGAGGCGGATGATCACGACGCTCCTTCGTTCGCCGTGCTGGCGGATGGTCGCCTGTTGACGATGTACGCCAAGCATGGGAGCGAGAACCGCTTTTATATGCGCCGCACCGTGCGGCCCGCGGACGCGACCGCCTGGACGCGCGAAGAGGTGGTCGTGCCCAGCGAAACCTCACGCGTCACCTATTCCAACCTGCACCGGCAGCGTGGGGGGCGGATCTTTCAGTTCTTTCGCGGACTCGACGCGTCGTTCAAGCCCTCCTGGATTTACTCGGACGACGGGGGCGTCCGATGGCAGCGTGGGGGAATCCTGGTGGATATGCCGGACGCCCGGATTCGGCACCGGCCGTATGTGAAGTATGCCTCGGACGGGCGGGGCGTCATTCACCTGGCGTTCACGGAGGCGCATCCGCGCGACTACGACAACGGCATTCACCACGCGATGATTGTGGGGGACAGGTGGGAGCGCTTGGGGGCAGGGGTGATTCGCGGTCTGGGGGAGGCGCCGCTGACGACGGCGGAGGCCACGACGATTCAGAGCGGTGCGCCGGATCGAGTCTGCTGGATCCAGGATATGGAACTGGACCGGCGCGGGCGCCCGCGGCTGGTCTTCTCCGTGCAGATGAACTCCGCGGGGCGACCTCCGGGCCAGGGAGGCGAGGATCTGCGTTATCACTTCGCTGAGTGGGATGGTGCGGCGTGGTCCACGCAGGAGGTGGCGTACGCGGGGCGCCGGTTGTATGCCGGCGAGGACGATTATGCGGGAGGCATCGCCTTGCATCCGGATGATCCGAACGAGCTGTACCTCTCCACCTCGGTGGACCCGGTCGCGGGGACACCGTTGCCCGGCGGGAAGTATGAACTATTCCGAGGTCGTCGGTCCGGGGCGCGACCTGGCGTGGACTGGAGTTGGGAGGCTCTGACGCCGGGGGCGAAGGAGGATCAACTGCGCCCGCTGGTGCCGAGGTGGCGCAAAGGACGGACGGTACTTCTTTGGCTCAGCGGCACGTACCGTTCGTACACCGACTACGATCTGGCAGTGCGCGCACGGGTTTGGTGATGGCGTGCGCCCGTGTCCACCTGGCCGGAGGCGCCGCCCTGCCGGTAGGGAGGCGGGCGGCGGCGGCCGAGTAAGGCGAAGGCTCCGGATTGAACGTATCGACGGCCACGATCCGGGCCGACCATCCCGGCGCTTTCTGAATGGCGGCCGAGATCGAAGGAGGAGGCGCTCAGGGCGCCGTGGGAGTGGGAAGGATGCCCTCGGCGGGAGGGGCGGGTTCCTCGCCCTCTTCACTGATGACGGGGGCGATGGCCGTGAGGCGGTCCTCGGCGTCGAGGTTGATGAGTTTGACCCCCATGGTATTGCGACCGGCTTCGCGGATTTCCCGGACCTGGATGCGCACCATCTGGCCCCCTGCGGTGATGAGCATCAGTTCGTCCTGTTCGCGCACGGCGAGGGCGCCCACCACGCGGCCGGTCTTCTCGGTGGTCTTCATGGTGATGATGCCTTTGCCACCGCGGCTTTGGACGCGGTACTCGTCGAAGGCGGTGCGTTTGCCGATGCCGTTGTCCCCGGCGACCAGCAGCGTGGAGTCGGCGCTCACCACGGCGAGGGCCACCACCCGGTCCTGGGCGTCGAGTTCGATGCCTTTGACGCCGGCGGCGGGGCGGCCCATGGAGCGGACTTGGTCCTCCTGGAAGCGGATGCTCATGCCCTCCGAGGTGATGAGCACGACCTCGTTGAATCCGGTGGTGAGGCGGACCTCGATGAGCCGGTCCCCAGCCTCGATGCCAATGGCGATGATGCCGCCTTTGCGCACGTTGGAGAAGTCGGCGAGCGCGGTCTTTTTCACCGTGCCCTGCTGGGTCGCGAAGAAGAGGAACCCGGGCTGTTGCCAGGTGAGATCTTCTTTGCCGGGGCCGAGCACGGACGGGATGCGGATGAGCGCGGCGATCTTCTCGTCGGGGCGGAGTTCGAGCAGGTTGGCGATGCTGCGCCCCTTGGAGGCACGTCCCATGTCCGGGATTTCGTGAACCCGCTCGACATAGACGCGCCCGGTGCTGGTGAAGAACATCAGGTAGTCGTGCGTGCCGGCGGTGAACAGGTGTTCGATGAAATCGGCGGCCTCGCCCTCGACCACGGAGGTCTCGCGCGTGGCCATGCCGATGACCCCTTTCCCTCCGCGTCGCTGGGCGCGGTAGGAGCTCACGTTGGTGCGTTTGATGAGGCTGTTGTGCGTGATGGTGATGATCACGGCCTCATTGGCGATCAGGTCCTCGATGGCCATCTCGCCCTCGTCCGGGACGATGTCGGTCAGGCGTTTGGTGGCATGGCGGGCCTTGACGGCCTGCAGTTCGGACTTGATGCGGGCGAGCACCCGTTCTTCACGCGCGAGGATATCGAGGAGGTCCTTGATGCGCGCGACCAGTTCGTCGTACTCGCCCTTGATCTTGTCGCGTTCGAGGGCGGTGAGTTGGTAGAGGCGCAGTTCGAGGATCGCGTCGGCCTGGGCCTCGGAGAAGGCGTAGCGTCCGTCGACGATGCGGGCCTCGCTGCGGATCAGGATGCCGAGGCGCTCGACCGTGGCGCGGGAGAACTCGTAGGCGAGCAGTTTGATGCGCGCTTCGTCGCGATTGGAGGACGAGCGGATGATGCGGATGAAGTCATCGAGGTGGGCGAGCGCGAGGAGGTAGGCCTCCAGGCGTTCGGCGAGCTTCTCGGCCTCGCGCAATTGGAATCGCGTACGGCGGAGGATGACCTCGCGGCGGTGCTCGATGTAGCAGTTGAGCACCTCCTTGAGGTTGAGCGTCTTGGGCCGCCCGCCGTCGATGGCGAGCATGTTGACGCTGAAGGATGTTTCGAGCTGGGTGAGGCGGTAGAGGTTGTTGATGACCACCTTGGGCACCGCGTCGCGTTTGAGTTCGATGACGAGGCGGCAGTTCTCGTCCGACTCATTGCGCATGCCGGAGATCTCAGTGATCGCTTTTTCGGTGACCAGTTCGGCGATGCGTTTCTCGAGTTCGGCGGGATTGACCAGGTAGGGGACATCGGTGACCACCAACTGGGTGCGGCCGCCCTTGAGCTCCTCGACCCCGATCTTACCGCGCATTTTCAGGCTGCCTCGGCCGGTGCGGAAGTAATTGCGCACCCCTTCGATGCCGCACACCGCGCAACGCTGCGGAAAGTCGGGTCCCTGGATGTAGCGCATCAGGTCGTCGACCGTGAGGGACGGTGTATCGATCAGGGCGCAGACGCCATCAATGACCTCGCCGAGGTTATGGGGCGGGATGTTGGTGGCCATGCCCACCGCGATGCCGGTGCCGCCGTTGACGAGGAGGTTGGGGAAGGCGGCGGGAAAGACGACGGGTTCGACCGTGCGATCGTCATAGTTGGGGACGAAATCGACGGTGTCCTGCTCCATGTCCTGCATCATGACCGCGCCGAGGTGGGCGAGCCGCGCCTCGGTGTAACGCATGGAAGCCGGAGGATCGCCCTCGACGGAGCCGAAGTTGCCTTGGCCATCGATGAGCTTTTCGCGCATGGCCCAGGGCTGGGCCATGTGGACCAGGGTCGGGTAGATCGCCTGATCGCCGTGGGGATGGTAGTTACCCATCGTCTCGCCGACGATCTTGGCGCACTTGACGTGTTTCCGGTTGGGTTGCACGCCGAGGTCGTTCATGGCGTACAGAATCCGGCGCTGGGACGGCTTCAGGCCATCGCGCACGTCGGGCAGGGCGCGCGAAATGATGACCGACATCGAGTAGTCGAGGAACGAGTTCTTGATCTCGTCGGCGACGTTGACTTTGGCGATCTTTTCGCCGGCCGCGAAGAGGGGCGTGCGGGAGACCGGTTGCTGCGGCGGGAGATTCGGTTCGGACGGTTCAGGCATGGTGGCGGAAATTGGGATCGTGGCGTGGGGGCGTGCGTTTCGGGCGGCGGCGCGGGAGTCGGGCGCGGCTCAGACGTCGAGGTTGCGGACGTTGAGCGCGTTGTCCTCGATGAACTGGCGTCGCGGCTCGACCTCTTCGCCCATCAGTGTGGTGAACATCTCCTCGGCCTCGATGGCATCGGCGAGGTCGACGCGCAGCAGTTTGCGTTTCGCGGGATCCATCGTGGTGGAGAAGAGCTGCTGGGGGTTCATTTCGCCCAGGCCCTTGAAGCGTTTGACCTCGATGCCGCGTTTGCCGACTTCTTTGACCGCCTCGAGGATTTCGGCGATGGAGAAGATCGGGCGCGTTTTGCCGGTGTCCCCATCGCCTTCCAGGACTTCGAAGAGGGGCTTGTCCTGCGCCGAGTAGTGTGCGACGTCGAGGCCCTTGCTGGCGATCCGCCGCAGCAGGTCGGCGATGGGTCGGCTCTCGTGGACCTCCACGTAGCGTGCGCGACGTTGCGGGCCCGAGCGGCTCTTGTCCACCGGCGCGTCCGCCGCGTCTTCATCGCCGAAGAGGCGCAGGTCGGGGTTGCCGTCGCCGAAGGCGCGGAGCTGGTCATCCGTCTGGAAGTAGTGAACCGACTCCTCGTTGCCCGTGCGCACGCGGACCAGGTGCCGGGGAAGGTCGTGCGACACCGGATCGCGGTGCTCGATGTATTCCGCAAAATCGCCTCCGTGACGGCGGATGGCGGCGGCGAATTTGTCGAGGGACTCGAGGAGTTCGAGGATTTCCGACAGCTGTCCGGTGGAGAGCACCGAGCCATCGGCGAGGTTGCGCAGGCGCACGTCCTCGACTCCGAGCTGGATGAGGATCCGGTTGAGCTGGAGGTCGTCTTCGACGTACTCCTCCCGCTTGCGGCGCGTGATCTGGTAGAGCGGGGGCTGCGCGATATAGATGTAGCCGCCGCGGACCAGCATGGGCATCTGGCGGTAGAAGAAGGTGAGCAACAGCGTGCGGATGTGGGAGCCGTCCACATCGGCGTCGGTCATGATGATGATCTTGTGGTAGCGCAGCCGATCGAGGCTGAATGCGCCCTCGCCTTCGCCGGTGCCGATGCCGGTGCCAATGGCGGTGATCATGGTGCGGATCTCGGCGTTCTGCAGGACCTTCTCGAGGCGCGCCTTCTCCACGTTGATGAGTTTGCCGCGGATGGGGAGGATGGCCTGGAATCGGCGGTCGCGTCCCTGTTTGGCCGAGCCACCGGCGGAGTCACCTTCGACGATGTAGATCTCGGTATTGGCGGGGTCGCGATCGGAGCAGTCCGCGAGTTTACCGGGAAGTCCGCCGCCGGTGAGGGCGGTCTTGCGCACCGCTTCGCGGGCGCGGCGCGCAGCTTCGCGGGCGCGGGCGGCGGTGAGCGCCTTGTCGATGACGCGTTTGGCCACCGCGGGCGTCGCGTCGAGGAAGGTCATCAGACCGTCGTAGACGATCGAGGAGACGATGCCCTCGACCTCGGTGTTGACGAGTTTGACCTTGGTCTGGGATTCGAAACGCGGGTGCGGAAGTTTGACGCTGAGGACGCAGATCAGGCCTTCCCGCACGTCATCGCCGGTGATGCTGGCGTCCTTCTCCTTGAGGATATTGTTGGAGCGGGCGTACTGATTGATGGCGCGCGTGAGGGCGGTGCGGAAACCGGTTGAGTGAGTTCCGCCGTCCGGGTTGGGAATGGAGTTGGCGAAGCAAAGAATCTGGTCGTTGTAGCTCTCGTTGTACTGGAGCACGCAGTCGACGAGGATCTCCTCTTTGCTGCTGGCGAGGATGATGGGCTTGGGGTGGATGACTTCCTTGTTCTTGCCCAGCTGCTTGACGAACTCGGCGATGCCGTCCTTGTAGAGAAAGGTCTCCTCCTTGTTCTCCTCGCGCTCGTCCACGAGCGTGATGTGCACGCCGGGGTTGAGGAAGGCGAGCTCACGGAGGCGGTTGGCCAGCCGTTCGAACTTGAACTCGGTGGTGATGGTGAAGATCTCGGCGTCCGGCTTGAACGTGATGAGGGTGCCGGTGTGGCGGGACTTGCCGATCACGGAAAGTTTTTCCGTGGTCTTGCCGCGGGCGAAGGCCATGTGATGGACCAGGCCTTCGCGGGAGATCTCGACCTTGAACCACTCGGAGAGCGCGTTGACGCACTTGGCGCCGACGCCGTGCAGGCCGCCCGAGTATTTGTAGGCGCCCTGGCCGAATTTGCCGCCGGCGTGGAGATTGGTGAGCACCAGTTCCACGGCGGGAATACCGAACTTCGGGTGGATATCGACCGGGATGCCACGGCCGTCGTCGCGGATGGAGACCGACCCGTCGACGTGGATCTGGACCTGGATATGGGCACAGAATCCAGCGAGATGCTCGTCGATGGAATTGTCGAGAACCTCGAAAACGCAGTGATGCAGCCCTCGTTCGTCCGGGTCCCCGATGTACATGCCCGGGCGTTTGCGCACCGCTTCCAGGCCTTCGAGCTTGTCGATTTTCGACGAGTCGTAGGTCTGGCTGACGACGTTCGTCGAAGGCGGCGTGGGTTCGGGCGTTTCGGGGGTTTCTGCCATGGTAAATGCCGGTGCCCAGCCCGCGGAGGGGAGGGTGAACCGAGGCCCGAAAGCGTATTCGAAATGGGGGTTCGAACACTAGCGGAATCTCCGACCGATTCCGTTGCGCGACTGCGTTATAACATGCTGATTTGCAAATGGTTGCCGTGACTGCCGTGGATCGGGTCAGGCCCCTGGACAACCTCCGCCTGGACGGGCGGCTCAGCGGGTGGATTTAGGGTCCGGCGCGTGGCCGTCGCGGAGCTTCCGCAAGAGCCGAAGCGCCTCGGTGGCCGACCACGCTTGCGCGTCGCATCCGCGGGATTCGTGCGGCGCATCGCCGTCGAGAACCTCGGGCAAATGGCCGAGGCAGCCGGTGTTCAGGAGGGTGCCCAGGCTGCCCAGGATGGCGAGCGCCGAGGTTCGCGCCGACAGTTCGTCGGGCCAGGCCACGATCATGGCTTCACACAGCGATGGGAGGAGCCAGCACCAGGCAGTTCCGTTGTGGTAAGCGGGTTTGCGTCGCGAGTCCTCATCGCCTTCGTACCGCCCCCAGTAGGGGTGATGCGGGTCGTTGAGGAGGCGTCCGTCGGGGGCGTGGATGGGCAGTGGCGGGGAGACCGGAAGGGGCGCGAGGGAGCGCAGTGCCCCGGGGACGAGGAGATAGCGGATGCTGGCCTCGACCAGACGGCGGGCGTGGGGCCCGGTGATCACGCCCAGGGAGACGAGGAAGAGGGCATTGGGACGCAGCGCCTGATCGGGCAGCGCCGAGGCCGCCGAGTCACCCGCCGGGGCGTGGAGCACATCGGCAAACCATCCCAAGGATTCGATCCAGAAGAGTTGTTGCACCGACGCGCGTGCGCGCTGGGCGAGGGTTTCCCAGGCCGCGCCGTCGACGCCTTCCCGAGCGAGGAAATCGAGGACCCGGATCCAGAGGGCCTGGATTTCCACTGGAAAACCTTGGCGCGGCGTGCCCGCGGGGTAGTTGGTGTCCATCCATGTGAAGTGCGAGGGACTCCAGACCAGCGCGGTGACGGGATCGACGCGGATGCCGTTGGGCGTGCCTCGAAGATAACCGAGGGCGAGGTCGCGCACGGTCTCGAGCAAGGTGGCGGAGGAACCCTTGGGCGAGAGGGAGAGGATCGACCGCCCGAGGCACGCTGCTGCTTCCTCCACGAGGACGCCGAACCAGAGGGGGGCATCGCTGGTGTCGCGGTTGGAGGCATTGGCGCCGTGGATGGAGTTGGGCAGGGTGCCCTGGTCGGCGAAGCGAGCGAAGACGTCCAGGATGCCCAGAACCTCGGTGTGCCAGCCGCCGGCCAGCAGGCCACGCGCGGCGATGAACGTGTCGCGTCCCCAGTCGAGAAACCACGGGTAACCTGCGATCACGGTCGCCCCTGTGTCCCGACGGACGATGAACTGCTGACACGCGGCGCTCAGCTGGCTCTCGACGTCGTCCCAGGTTGGGTGGCGGACTGATTGGTCCGCGGAGTCGGCGCTTTTGGCTTGGAGGGCGGAACGCACTTCCGGCGCGTCGGGGGGAAGCGGCGTCGGTTCGCCGTCGAGGACGAGGAGGACCGACTCGCCGGGGGCGAGGGAGATCTCGAACCAGCCGGGGGAGTAGGCATCGCCGAAGCCGATCTGGCCGCGCGAGGCCTCGACGGGATGCCCCACGCGTTCGGACCACTCGGGTTGGGGGTGGTATCGGCCACGGCTGGCGAGCACGGAGACGGCGCGATCGGCGGCAGGGGTGAAGGCAAAGCCGACGCCGTGGGGGGCCGGGTGGAGGTGGCGGTGGAAGTGATGTTCGCTCCCGGGATTCCGTTGCGTTTCGGCGTGAAAGCTCCGGTCCTCGAGATCTACGCGCAGGACCAGGCGGGCATCGAGCGGCGTGTCCTCGGGTGCGCGTGAGAACGAGAGCGCGGTGGTATTGCGGCCGGGGAGCATGGCCGCGAGGACCTCGATGCTGGCGGTGCGCCCGTCTCCGGCGTTGACGATGAACGTCCATCGCGCCGGGGATGCCGAGGTCAGCGCGGCGAGGTTGTGCCGGTCGAGGGCGGAGATGAAGCCGTCGGCGTTGAGCCAGGCCCGCACGCGTTTCACGAGGACGTGCCGATCGACGGGAAGGGTGGGGTGCAGGTTGGCGGCCAAGGCGGCGTCGTATTTGGAAGCCACGGTGCCGAAGTCTGCTCGGAGCCGGGCCATGCCGCCCCGTCCGTTGGTCAGGAGGACGACTCCCCGTGGATCGGCGCTGGTTTCAGACGCCGGGGCGGTACCCAGGAAGAGGAGGGGCGAGGGCAGGGGTTCGGCGGCGGAGGGGCCGGAGGGTTCCAGTTTCAGGCTGGCGCGGAGAGCGGCGGGCTCGTCCCGGGGGGGCACACAGGCGAACCACATGGCGTGCCCACGGATGGATTCAAGATGGAGGCAAGGCTTGGCTTGGCCGAAGTCGAGAACCGCACGGAACGGCGCCGGATGTTCGATCAGGAGCCACCAACCGGGCGGGACCGCCACGACCCGGGTGGTCTCGGAGCAGGTCCAGTGGATGACATTCGGGAAGGCGCTTCCCTCGGCTGCGCGGGAGGCCAGCTCGGCGAGGTCCAGGCATGGTCGGCTCCCGGACCTGAGTTGTCGTGCGAGTTCCGAGAGCGCCGAGAGCATTCGGGCAGGGTGAGTGGCGATCGCGTCGGCGAGGCGCGCAGCTTGGGATTCCGACTCCTCACGCAGCGTCTCGGCGGGGAGCAGGGCGGTGGCGGCCTGGATGAGCCATGCGCGTCGTTCGCTCCGGCGGCGAAAGGTGTCGCCGGCCTCGGCCAGCCCGCAAGTGGCCACGCAGCGCGCCTCGGCCGGGGCCAGGTGGACTTCGCAAGTTTCCGCGGTCCACTTCAGTTCGGGCAGCGAGGCGTCGAGCAGATCATGACGCCAATCCTCCCGCGGGCCGAGGGCGGAACGCGGCAGGGTGATCGAGGCAGAGCGCTCGAGCGAAGTATTGACGACGACGAGCGCGCGCGCATGCCGGTCCGCCGACACGCGCAGCAGGGCGAAGACCGTGGACGCGGGTGGGCTGAGGCGAGTCAGTTCGGCGCCCTGGTAGAAGGCGGGATGCTGGGCCAGCACGCGGTTCAGTTGTGCCAGTTCGTCGACGAGGTTGTCGGGCTGGTCCCAGGCGAGTCCGGTGCGTTCGTGGACGCGGATCTTTTCCGCGGCGAGCCATTCGACGCCGGAGGTGAAGCCGAAGCCGCCTCCGACGGAAGTGAGCGCGCACAATCGGTTGCGGAGGCGGGACCATTTACGTCCGCGGAGGGCGAGCCGTTGGTTGTCGTGGGTTTCGCTGAAGTGGATGTAGGTCCCCACGCGCCGGCTTTGTTCCAGCGCGTAATCCAGGTAGGACTGCACGTCGGCCGGGGTTTCGTTCTGGAACAGTTCGGAGTAGGCCCACTGCATGCCGCCGACGGTGAGCAACTGCTCGGTGGCCTCCCAGGAACCGCCGAGTCCTTCGAGCAGAAAGACCACGTCGGGGAATGCCTCGTGCACGCGCGCGGTGATGTACTGCCAAACGTGCACGGGGATCTTATAGCCCGCGTCGCATCGGAAGCCGTCGACGCCGCGACGGCACCAGGTGAGAAGGGCTTCGGCGATCAGGTTCCAGAGTGGGACATGGTCCTGATCGAGCTCGACCAAGTCCTCCCAGACCACGCCCCAGGCGCCGGGGCAGGCGAAGCGGCCGTCCGGCTCGCGGCGAAAGAACTCGGGGTGTTCCTCGAACAAGCGGGAGCCCCATCCGGTGTGATTGATGACGATGTCGAGGAAGAGGCGGGCCTCGCGGGCGTGGATCTCGCGGGCGAGTTCGCAGAACTGCTCGACGCCGGTGGTGCGTTGATCGAACTCGACGAGCGCCGGGTCGATGGCGGTGAGGTCGAGCGCGGCGTAGGGGCTGCCCATCGGACCGAAACGCGCGAACACCGTGGGCGTGGGGTTGATGGGTAGCAGCTGGATGATGCGACAGCCGAGGCGGTCGATGACGTGCGGCAGTTGGCGACGGAGGTCGCGCAACGTCCCGGACGGGGGAAGAACGGCGGTGCCGGTGGAACGCAGGAGTTCGGTGGTTGGGTGATCAGGTTCGGGATGGACTTGGGCGAGGTGGCGCGTCGCGCCCATGAGCCGCGTGAACGCGCAGTAGACGGTGTTGGCGGAGCGCGTCCAGGCGGGATGGACGCTGACGCCGAAGTCGGCGCCGCCGGGCCAGTGTTGGAATCCCTCGGGATCGATGAGGTAGGGTTTCCCCGTGAAAAAGCCCACCTCGGCCAGGACGAGGGTGGTGCTCCAGCGGGCGCCGTCCCAGGCGAGCGGGATATCATGCCAGCAGGCGCCGAACGGCGCGATGCGCGAGGTGGCGGCCGCGATGATCTCGGCGCGGCGCGCGGCGCCACGGCCGAGGTTGGTTCGGAGTCGTGCGCGCCAGCCGTGCTCAGGGGAAGCGGAAGGGCTGGCGTGGATCGTGCATTCGATGCGGTCACCGACATGGCGCACGATGCGGGTGCCGGCTGCGGGGCTCGAGGTGATGGGGTCCATCTCTGACGCGGTTAGAAGACGCCGCTCCGAAGAGCGGTGCAAGCCGCTCGTGATGAAGAGTTGGCGGGGAAACAAGAAAGGGCGCCCGGGATGGCCGGGCGCCCTGTGAAGGCCGAGATAGGAAGGGACGATTAGCCGACCAGCGGTTCCTCGTCGGGGACGAGTTCCATCGGCGGTTCCTCTTCGTTGCTCACATCGACCAGCGCCTTGACCTTGATGTTGCGGTGGTCGGTGAAGCCGGTGCCGGCGGGGATGATGTGACCCATGATCACGTTCTCCTTGAAGCCGCGGAGGTAATCGTACTTGCCCATGGTCGCGGCATCGGTGAGGACGCGCGTGGTGTCCTGGAAGGAGGCGGCGCTGAGGAACGACTCCGTCTCGAGCGACGCCTTGGTGACGCCGAGCAGGACGGGTACGGCTTCGGCCGGCTTGCCACCCATCTTCTCCACCCGGTTGTTCTCGTCCTCGAAGGTGATCTTGTCGATCTGCTCCCCCCAGAGGAACGTGGTGTCGCCGGGTTCCGTGATGCGCACCTTCTTCAGCATCTGGCGGATGATGATTTCGATGTGCTTGTCGTTAATGGTGACACCCTGGAGGCGGTAAACCTCCTGAATTTCGTTCACCAAGTGCTCTTGGAGCGCCTGCGGCCCGAGAACGTCGAGAATCTCGTGCGGGACGATCGGGCCTTCGGTGAGCTGCTGACCCTTCTTCACGAAGTCGCCCTTGAACACGATGACGTGCTTGCCGATGGGGATGAGGTGTTCCTCCTCCTGGCTCGAGTTGGCGTCGCGCACCACGATGCAGCGTTTGCCACGCACGCTCGGGCCGAAATCGACGATACCGTCGATGCGGGAGATCTCCGCCGCGTCCTTGGGACGTCGCGCTTCGAAGAGCTCCGCCACGCGCGGGAGACCGCCGGTGATGTCCTTGGTCTTGGAGGTCTTGCGGGGCGTCTTGGCGAGCAGGGCGCCGGCGGCGAGCCGGGTGCCCTCCTCCACGACGATGTGCGCGCCCGAGGGAATCGGGTAGCTCGCGAGCGGCTCGTCACGATCGTCGGCGATGATGATCTGCGGGTGCAGGTCCTCCTTGTGATCGATGATCACCACGGCCTCCTGGCCGGTGGTCTCGTCGAACTCGTACTTCATCGTGACGCCCTCGATGATGTCGTGGAAGCGGATGTGACCCGCCTTTTCCGAGATGATCGGGACGTTGTACGGATCCCATTGCACGAACATCTGGCCTTCCACCTTCTGCTTGGCGGCGGTGGTGTGGGCTCCCTTGACCTTGCCGGTGTCCGGGACGGAGATGATCGAGCCGATCGGAACCGGGTAGGTTTCGAGCTCCCGGTTGTTCTCGTCCATGATGCTGACGGAACCGGTCTTGTTGAGGACGATGTTGCTGCCGTCGTCGAGGGTGACGAAGCGGATATCGTTATAGCGCAGGCTGCCGTCGTGCTTGGCGCGGATCTGCGGTTGCTTGAACGCACCGGTGGCGGCGCCACCGATATGGAACGTGCGCATCGTCAGCTGCGTGCCGGGTTCGCCGATGGACTGCGCGGCGATGATGCCGACGGCCTCGCCCATTTCGACCAGGCGGCCGGTGCCGAGGTTGCGGCCGTAGCACTTCTTGCAGATGCCCTGCTTGGTTTCGCAGGTGAGCACGGACCGGATCTTCAGGCGCTCGAGTCCGAGGCGCGAGATGCGGGCGGCGCGTTCCTCGTCGATGAGGTCGCCGGCGGGAACGATCGGAGTGCGCGGGTCGTTGGGATCGATGATGTCTTCGGCCGCGTAGCGTCCGAGGGCGCGATCGGCGACCTTCACGACCTCTTCCTCACCCTCGAAGATCGAGTGGACGAAGATGCCGTTGGTGGTGGCGCAATCCTCGTAGCGGATGATCACGTCCTGGGCCACATCGACCAGCTTGCGCGTCATGTAACCGGAGTCGGCCGTCTTGAGCGCGGTATCGGCGAGACCCTTGCGGGCGCCGTGTGTGGAGATGAAGTACTCGAGCACCGTGAGACCTTCACGGAAGTTCGAGAGAATCGGCTTCTCGATGATGTCACCGGAGGGCTTGGCCATGAGGCCGCGGACGCCGGCCAGCTGGCGGACCTGCGCCTTGTTACCACGCGCGCCGGAGTCGACCATCAGGAACACCGGGTTGTACTCCCGCTTTCCTTGGTTCTGTTCCAGCGTGCGGAGCATGACCGACGCGATCTGGTCGGTGCAATGCGTCCAGATATCGACGATCTTGTTGTAGCGTTCGCCCGGGGTGATGACGCCCTTGCGGTACTGCTTCTCGACGTCAGCGATCTGCTTCTGCGCCACCTCGATCTCGTGGGTTTTCTCCCGCGGGATGATCATGTCATCGATGCCGATGGAACAACCCGACCGCGACGCTTCGCGGAAGCCGAGTTCCTTCAGCTTGTCGAGGACCTGGACGGTGCGTTCGTGTCCGCAGACCTTGTAGCAGTTCCAGATCAGGTCACCGATCTCGCTCTTCTTGATCGGCTTGTTGGGGAAGCCGAGCTCCTTGGGCCAGATTTCTGAGAAGATCACGCGACCGACCGTGGTCTCGATCATCTTCTTGGAAGGGTCGCCGTACGGAGGCTTCGGGGAGGTGACCGGGTCCCAGCGCGGATTGTAATCGGGGTTGGCGATGTGGATCCGATCGTGGGTCTTGAGGTCGCCCTCCATGTGGGCGAAGACCACCTCGTCCTTGGTGCCGAAGAGGCAGTAGCGGTCGCCGTCCTTGCGGGCCTGGCGCGGTTCCGCGGTGAGGTAGTAACAACCCAGGGTGATGTCCTGGGTGGGCGTCATGATCGGCTTGCCGCTGGACGGGCTGAAGATGTTCAGCGACGCCATCATGAGCAGGCGCGCTTCCATCTGGGCCTCCACCGAGAGCGGGACGTGCACGGCCATCTGGTCCCCGTCGAAGTCCGCGTTGTAGGCGGTGCAGACGAGGGGATGGATGCGGATCGCTTCGCCCTCGATCAGCATGGGCTCGAAGGCCTGGATGGAGAGACGGTGCAGGGTGGGGGCGCGGTTGAGGAGCACCGGGTGGCCCTTCGTGACTTCCTCGAGGATGTCCCACACCTCGGGCACCTGGCGTTCGATCATCTTCTTGGCCGAGCGCACGGTGTGGACGAGTCCACGCTCCTTGAGCTTGCGGATGATGAACGGCTCGAACAGGACGAGTGCCATCTTCTTGGGAAGACCGCACTGGTTGAGCTTGAGCTCGGGGCCGATGACGATGACGGAGCGGCCGGAGTAGTCGACGCGTTTGCCGAGCAGGTTCTGCCGGAAGCGACCCGACTTGCCCTTGAGCATGTCGGAGAGCGACTTGAGCGCACGATTGCCGGCTCCGGTGACGGGGCGTCCGTGACGACCGTTGTCGAACAGGGCGTCCACCGCCTCCTGCAGCATGCGCTTTTCGTTGCGGATGATGACCTCGGGCGTTTTGAGCTGGAGGAGGTTCTTCAACCGGTTGTTCCGGTTGATCACCCGACGATACAGATCGTTCAGGTCGGAGGTGGCGAAGCGTCCGCCCTCGAGTGGCACCAGGGGCCGGAGATCCGGGGGGATGACTGGCAGCACCGTCAGGATCATCCATTCCGGGCGCGACTTGGAGGAGAGAAAGCCCTGAAAGAGCTTGATGCGCTTGGCGAGCTTCTTGCGGGTCTGTTTGCTCTTGGTCTCCACCATTTGCTGTTGGAGGACCTCGACCTGCGGGGCGAGCTCGATCTTGGCGAGGGCGTCACGGACGGCTTCCGCGCCCATCTTGGCCACGAAGGCATCGACTCCGTAGGTGGCGCGTGCGTCGCGGAACTCCAGTTCGCTGAGGAGTTGGTGTTGCTTAAGCGGAGTGTTGCCGGGATCGATGACGAGGTAGTCCTCGTAATAGATCACGCGCTCGAGGTTGCGCGCCGTCATGTCCAGCACCAGACCGATGCGGGACGGCATGCACTTGAAGAACCAGATGTGCGAAACTGGCACCGCCAGCTCGATATGGCCCATGCGCTCGCGGCGCACGCGGCTGAGTGTCACCTCGACACCGCAGCGATCGCAGACCACGCCACGGTGCTTGATGCGCTTGTATTTGCCGCAAGAGCATTCCCAGTCCTTCACGGGACCGAAGATGCGCTCGCAGAACAGACCGCCCTTCTCGGGCTTGAAGGTGCGGTAGTTGATGGTCTCCGGGTTCTTGACCTCACCCTTGGACCAGGTGCGGATGGTCTCGGGGGAGGCCACCGAGATGGCCACGTGGTCCACCTGGTTGACCTTGTCGAGACCAAGAAGTTCGCGGGCGGTTTCCTTTGCAGTCGTAAGCATAGGTGCGCGGGGAAGTAGGATCGTCGTCAGTGCGGGTTAGGAGGCGAGGCCGGCCAGCGCGATGGGCGCGGGTTGGCCGGGTTGATCGACCGGTCCGGTGTAGCCCACGCGGACGTCGAGTCCGAGCGACTGCATTTCCTTGACCAGCACGTTGAAGGATTCCGGAACACCCGCCTCGAGGGCGTTGTCCCCCTTGACGATGCTCTCGTAGATCCTCGTACGGCCCTGGACATCGTCCGATTTGACCGTGAGGAGCTCCTGGAGCGTGTATGCGGCGCCGTAGGCCTCCATGGCCCACACTTCCATTTCGCCGAACCGCTGACCGCCGTACTGCGCCTTGCCGCCCAGCGGTTGCTGGGTGACGAGGGAGTAGGGGCCCACGGCGCGGGCGTGGATCTTGTCGGCCACGAGATGGCCGAGCTTCATCATGTAGATGTAGCCGACGACCACTTCCTGGTCGTAAGCCTCACCCGTGCGTCCGTCATAAAGGATGCTCTTGCCCGCCTCTGAGACGAGGGAGTTGCCCTGTTCCGTCTTGAGCTTGCTGGAGGCGCGCTTGAGGTGTTCGCGGATCTCGAACTCCTTGATGCCGTCGAACACCGGCGTGGCGAAGCGCATGCCGAGGATGCGCGCCGCCCAGCCCAAGTGGGTTTCCAGCAGCTGCCCGACGTTCATGCGCGAAGGCACGCCCAGCGGGTTCAGCACGATATCGACCGGGGTTCCGTCGGCCAGGAACGGCATGTCCTCCTCGGGAACGATCTTGGCGACGACACCCTTGTTACCGTGGCGTCCGGCCATTTTGTCCCCGACGGACAGCTTGCGCTTGGAGGCGATGTAGACCTTGACCTGCTTGATGATGCCGGGATCGACGTCATCTCCGGATTCGATGCGCTCCATCTCCTCGTCGTGCTGCATCTGGAGATCATCGAACTTCTTCTTAAACTGCCCGATGATCTCGTTGATCTTGTTCCGGATCGGGGAGGGGTCGATCTCGATGCGGTCATAGACCTGAGCCAGCTTGCGCAGCAGGGTCTTGGTGATCTTGCGATTGGCGGGGATGATGATCTCGCCGGTCTCGCTGTTCACGACATCGAGCGGGATCTTCTCGCCGAGCAGGATGTTGGAGAGGGCCTCGGTGAGCTGCTCGCGCAGTTCCTCGGTCTTCGACTTGTGATCGTCCTGGACCTGCTTGGCCTGTTTCCGGTTGTCGCCATCGACGGTGCGGGCGGCGACGGTGGAGGCGACGGTCTTCTCGCTGTCCTTCTTCGAGGAGACCTTGACGTCCATGACGATGCCGTAGGTGCCGGAGGGAACCTTCAGGGAGGTGTCCTTCACGTCGGCGGCCTTCTCACCGAAGATCGCGCGCAGCAGCCGTTCCTCGGGGGCGAGTTCGGTCTCGGACTTGGGGGTGATCTTGCCGACGAGGATGTCGCCGGGTTTGACCTCAGCGCCGACGCGGATGACGCCGTCGGGTCCGAGGTTCTTCAACGCTTCCTCGCCCAGGTTGGGGATGTCGCGCGTGATTTCCTCGGGTCCGAGCTTGGTGTCTCGGGCGCCGACCTCGAACTCGTCGATGTGGATGCTCGTGAAGATGTCCTCCTTCACGATGCGTTCGCTGATGAGGATGGCATCCTCGAAGTTGTAGCCGTTCCACGGCATGAACGCCACGAGCACGTTGCGACCCAAGGCCAGCTCCCCGTTCTCGGTGCAGGGGCCGTCGGCGATGACCTGGCCCTTCTTCACGGCGTCGCCCTTGGCGACGAGGGTTTTCTGGTTGATGCAGGTGGCGGCGTTCGAGCGCATGAACTTGCGCACGCTGTAGACGAACACGCCGTTGCCCGGGTCGTTTTTGATCTTCTTCTTCGTCTCGGGGAGCTTGCCGTCCGAAGTGATGATGACCTGGCTGCCGGTGACGGAGGCGACCTTGCCGGTTTCCTCGGCGACGAGAACGGCGCGCGAGTCGCGGGCCACGCGTTCCTCGAGCCCGGTGGCGACGAAGGGCGCTTCGGTGACGAGGAGGGGCACGGCCTGGCGCTGCATGTTCGAACCCATCAGCGCGCGGTTCGCGTCGTCATGCTCCAGGAACGGAATGAGCGAGGCGGCCACCGAGACGAGCTGCTTCGGCGACACGTCCATGTAGTCGATCGCCTTGGGTTCGGCGTCGATGAAATCCCCCTTGCGGCGGCAGGTGACGCGTTCGGTGAGGAAGTTGCCCTTCTCATCGATGGTGGCGTTGGCCTGGGCGATGACGTAGTTCTCGTCGCGATCCGCGGTGAGATACTCCATCAGGGTGGTCACCTTGCCGTGTTCCACCTTGCGGTAGGGCGTTTCGATGAACCCGAAGTCATTGATGCGCGCGAAGGTCGCGAGGGATGCGATGAGGCCGATGTTCGGGCCTTCCGGCGTTTCCACAGGGCAGATGCGGCCGTAGTGGGACGGATGGACGTCGCGGACCTCGAAGCCGGCGCGGTCGCGGGACAGACCCCCGGGCCCGAGCGCGGACAGGCGGCGCTTGTGCGTGAGCTCGGCCAGGGGGTTGATCTGGTCCATGAACTGGCTGAGCTGGGACCGTCCGAAGAAGTCGCGGATCACCGCCGACAGCGCCTTCGGATTGATCAGCTTCTGCGGCGTCATGGTGTCCATGCTCTGATCGAACAGAGTCATGCGTTCCTTCACCAGCCGTTCGGTGCGCGCCAGGCCGACGCGGCATTGGTTGGCGAGCAATTCCCCCACTGTTCGGACGCGGCGGCTGCCCAAGTGATCGATGTCGTCGAGGCTGCCTTCTCCCTTCTTGAGCATGAGCAGGTAGCGCGTGGCCGCGATCAGGTCCTGCTTGGTGAGGATGCGGGAGTCCTGCTTGTCGGGGAGTCCGAGTTTCTGATTGATCTTGTACCGGCCGACGCGGCCCAGGTCATAGCGCTTCGGATCGAAGAAAAGGCGCTTGATGAGGGCCCGTGCGTTGGCGGCGGTCGGCGGATCACCGGGACGGAGGCGGCGGTAGATGTCCTTGAGGGCTTCATCCTCGTTCCGCGTGGGATCCTTCTTGAGGCATTTGATGACGATGCCGTCATCCACCGTCGTGTCGACCACCTTGATCCGGTTGACGCCCAGCTCGGCGATCTGCTTGACCACTACTTTGGAGAGGGGCTCGAAGGCCCGCGCCACCACGATCCCCTTGTCGAGGTCCATGGCATCCTCGATGAGGACCTTGTTCTGGATGTCATCCAGGGCTTCGGCCTGTTTCACCGAGAGCTCTTCGATGTCGTAGAAGAGGCGCAGGACCTCGTGGTCCGTACCGCGGATCTTCTCGTCGCCCTTCTCCTTGTCGTCGAGAAAGGCGAGGGCGCGGAAGAAAGTGGTGACCAGGAACTTCCGGCGGCGTTTCTTACGATCCAGGTAGACGTAGAGGAGGTCGCTGGTGTCGAACTGGGCCTCGTACCAGGAGCCGCGGTCGGGGATGATGCGGAAGCCGTGGAGCATCTTCCCGTTGGCATGCTGGGTGGCTTCGAAGGCGAGACCGGGGGAACGGTGGAGCTGGCTGACGATGACGCGTTCGGCGCCGTTAATGACGAAGGTTCCCTGAGGGGTCATCAGGGGCAGTTCGCCCATGAACACCTTCTCCTCCTTGATGCCGGCTTCCTCCTCGAGGTGGAAGGTGACGTGGAGGGGGGCGCCGAAGGTGAGTCCTTCCCGGATGCAATCCAGCCAGTCGATCTTGGGATCGCCGATTTCGTAGGAATGGAACTTGAGCACGACTTTGCCGTCGTAACTCTCAATCGGGAACACCTCGGTGAACACGGCCTGGAGGCCGGTGTTCTTCCTGCGGGAAGGCGCGACGTCGCGCTGGAGAAATTCTTCGTAGGAATTAACCTGAAGCTCGATCAGGTTGGGTGGGGCGATGACCTCGCGGATCTTGCCGAAGTTGGTCCGTTCCGTCGCGCGGTGTGCCATGGTGATGGGGGCTAGGGGCTGGGGCATTTGCCGGCCGAACACGTACATCGTCCCGAGCGGAGAACAAAAAAGCAGGAGCCCGGCCGGCGCCGGCTGCCCGCTTTGCTAGTTTTGGCCCTGTGTGTCCCTCCGCCCGGGACGGCAATCGGACACAATCAGGGATGGTTTTTGCCTGGACGAACAGGAATCGAGACGCGGGGACGGCCAGGCAACCGTCCCCGCGCGTGATAGGGATACTACTTGATCTCGACCTTCGCGCCAGCCTCCTCGAGCTTCTTCTTGGCGGCGTCGGAATCGGCCTTGTTGGCGCCTTCCAGGACCGGCTTCGGAGCCTCTTCGACCAATTTCTTGGCCTCGGCAAGACCCAGACCCGTCTTGATTTCGCGCACGACCTTGATGGCCGCGATCTTCTTGTCCGCCGGAACGGAAACGAGGATCACGTCGAACTCGGTCTTGGCTTCGGCGGCCGGAGCAGCGGCACCACCTGCGGCCGGGGCAGCGGCGGCGACGGCGACGGGAGCAGCGGCGGAAACGCCCCAGTCGGATTCGAGTTTCTTCACGAGCTCGGCCACTTCGATGACCGTGAGCTTGCCCAGTTGTTCTGCGATTGCGTTGATGTCAGCCATGGTACTTTCAGTCTCGTCGTCGCCCGCAGCCGCGGGTGAATTGTTCGAAAGAGCCCTTCCGTCGACGATTTACTCTTAGGGTTTTGGTTGTCCCCGCAGACCTTGGGAGGAACGCGGGAAAGGGGGTGAGGTTGGTTCAGGCTTCCTTGGAAGCTTTCGCGTTGAGGACGCGGGCGAGGCTGGAGGCGGGCTCGTTGAGCACGCGGACGAGCTTGCCCGAGGGCGCCTGGAGGACACCCAGGAGGGTGGCGCGCAGGACTTCGAGCGGGGGCAGGTCGGCCAACGCGGACAGGGAGGCCGCGTCCAGACGCTGGTTGTCCAGAAACCCGAAGCGCACCTTGGGGCGTTCGAATTCGGCGGAGAAGGTCTTGAGCACCTTGGCGACGGCGGAGACATCCTTGGCTCCGGTGACCACGGCGGTCTGTCCGGCCAGGGCGGCTCCGAGGTCGGCCACGCCGGCTTCACCGGCGGCGATCTTGAAGATCGTGTTCTTGACCACGTGGATCTCGGCGCCGGACTTCCGGAGCCGCTTTCGCAGCTCATTGAAGTGCTGGACCTTGAGACCCGTATAGTCGGTGACGATGAAGAACGGGGACTGATTGAGGCGGCCGAGGTACTCGGCGCTGATGAATTTCTTCTCTGGGCGCATGGCGGTGGGGAGAAAAAGGGTTAGCCGGTGATTTCGCGAGTATCCAGGCGGATGGCGGGGCTCATGGTGGCCGAGAGCACGCAGGTGCGGATGAAGACGCCTTTGGCGGCCGAAGGGCGCGCCTTGGCCACCGCCTCAAGCACGGTGCGCGCGTTTTCCTCCAACTGCTGCGGCGTGAAAGCCACTTTGCCGACGGGGACATGCAGGTTGCCGGTCTTGTCGACCTTGAACTCCACGCGACCGGCCTTGAATTCCTTGACCGCCTTGGCGGTGTCTTCGGTGACCGTGCCGGTCTTGGGGTTGGGCATCAGGCCGCGGGGGCCGAGCACCTTACCCAGCTTACGGACTTCCACCATCGCCTCCGGCGTTGCCACGGCGATGTCGAAGTCGGCCCAGCCTTCGCTGCACTTCTTGATCATTTCGTCGAAGCCCACGTGTTCGGCGCCGGCCGCGGTCGCCGCGTCAGCGGCGGCACCCGGTTTGGCGAACACGAGGACGCGCACCACTTTGCCGCTGCCGTGGGGCAGGGGAACGGTGCCACGAACCATCTGATCGGACTGCCGCGGATCGACGCCGAGGCGGAAGGACAGTTCGACCGACTCGTTGAACTTCGCCTTGGGAAGCTTGGCGAGGAGTTCGATGGCCGTTTTCAGGTCATAGGCCTTCTCCGGTTGGATGAGGGCCAATGCTTTCTTATAGCGTTTGCTGGGCATGTGACTTGCGGTTCAAGCGGACCGTGAGGTCCTCCCGCGGTTTAGGTTGTCGGACGGGGGTAAGCTGGGATTGGTACCGGTGGGAATCAATCAATCGATGACATCGATACCCATGCTGCGCGCGGTGCCGGCGATGACGCGAACGGCGGCGTCTTCGGAGGCCGCGTTGATGTCATCTTTCTTGGTCTTGATGATTTCGAGGATCTGCTTGCGCGTCACCTTGCCGACTTTGTCCTTGTTGGGGACCTTGGAGCCGGAGGCGATGCCGGCGGCCTTCTTCAGGAGGGCGGAAGCGGGCGGGGACTTGGTGATGAACGTGAACGACTTGTCCTGATAGACCGTGATCACGACCGGCACGATCATTCCGCCGGTGTCCTTGGTGCGGGCATTAAATTCCTTGCAGAATCCCATGATGTTGACGCCGTGCTGACCGAGCGCGGGACCAACGGGGGGGGCAGGGTTGGCCTGGCCACCAGGGATCTGAAGCTTGATTTGGGCGGTAACCTTCTTAGCCATGAGAGTAACGGATTAAGCCTTCTCCACTTTCCAGTATTCCAACTCGACCGGGGTATTTCGGCCGAACACGTTGACGGTGATCTTGAGTTTGCCCTTTTCGGCGTCGATCTCTTCGATGACCCCGTTGAAGTTCAGGAACGGGCCGTCGTTGATTTTGACCGTTTCGCCGACGCCGAAGCTGACCTTCGGACGTTCTGCGTCTTCCGACTCTGCCACCTGGGCCTTGATGGCATTGATTTCCTCTTCCGGGACTTCCACGGGGCGTTCCCCGCCCACGAAGCCGATGATCCCGGTGGTTTCGCGGATGAAGTACCAGGGCCGATCCAGGAGGCGGTGCTCCTCATCGACCAAGGCAAGATTGATGTAGACGTAACCCGGGTGGAGTTTCCGCAGCGAAACCGATTTCTTCCCGTTGCGGACCTCGGTGACCTTTTCCATCGGCACGAGGACTTCGGAGATGAACTCCGTCATTTCCTCGGCTCGAGCCCTTTTTTCGATGTTCTCCTTCACCTTCTGCTCCTGTCCGGAGAGGGTGTGGAGGACGAACCAGCGGTGGCGCATGGGAGGTTTGGGGTAGGGAGCGGAGAGATCAGATGATACTGCTCACGACCCACGCCATGACCAGTTCCACGACCACGGTGAAGATGCCGAGCATGGCGGTCGAGACCATGACCAGGACGGTCGAAGCCCAGAGCTCGTCCCGGCTGGGCCAGGTGCATTTGCGGAGCTCCTCCCGGGTCTCGTTGACGTACTTCGTGAGGCGGTTGAGCCACCCGAGCCGCCACACGATCGCGAAGGCGACCGCGATGACCACCGACCAGACGATAAAGCTTGTTGTCTTGTTCATGAGCAATGGCGGAGGGGGAGGGATTCGAACCCCCGGTGCAGTTGCCTGCACAACGGTTTTCAAGACCGCCGCATTCGACCGCTCTGCCACCCCTCCACGGCCGACGCTGGCAGGGCGTGAGGGACTTGAACCCCCAACCAACGGTTTTGGAGACCGCTACTCTACCAATTGAGCTAACGCCCTGTGTTGCGACGAAGGCGGATCTTGGACCGGATCTACCTCCTGTGAGCAAGGCCGAATCCTTGGGAGAGTCTCCGCCGGATTCGGCCTCAAACCGAGGCAAGTTGCCGACGAGCGGCAACTTAGCCTGTCAAAACTTCGCTGATACGACCAGCGCCGATGGTGCGGCCACCTTCGCGGATGGCGAAGCGCTGACCTTTTTCCATCGCGACGGGTGCGATCAGATTGATTTCCACCGAGACATTGTCGCCGGGCATCACCATTTCCACACCGGCCGCCAAGGCGACCGTGCCGGTCACATCGGAGGTGCGGAAGTAGAACTGCGGGCGGTAGTTGGTGAAGAACGGGGTATGACGGCCACCCTCTTCCTTGGAGAGGACGTACACCTCGGCCTTGAACTTGGAGTGAGGCTTGATGGAGCCGGGCTTGGCGAGAACCATGCCGCGTTCCACTTCCTCTTTCTTGGTGCCGCGCAGGAGGACCCCGACGTTGTCGCCGGCTTCCGCCTTATCGAGCAGCTTGCGGAACATTTCGATGTCGGTCGCGGTGGTCTTCCGCGTGTCGCGGATACCGACGATTTCGACTTCGTCCATGCGGTTGAGGACTCCGCGTTCCACACGGCCCGTGACGACCGTGCCACGACCTTCGATGTTGAACACGTCCTCGATGCACATCAGGAACGGCTTGTCGACCTCACGGGTGGGCAGCGGGACGAAGGCGTCGATGGCCGCGAGCAGATCGGCAATCGCCTTTTCGCCCTCGGGCTTGGCCGCCATGGCCGCCGTGGCGCTGCCGCGCACGACGGGGGTCGTGTCGCCAGGGAACTGATACTTGGAAAGGAGATCGCGGATCTCCATCTCGACGAGATCCAGCAGTTCCGGGTCATCGACGAGGTCCACCTTGTTCAGGAAGACGACGATGGCGGGCACGCCGACCTGGCGGGCGAGCAGGATGTGCTCACGCGTCTGAGGCATGGGGCCGTCGGCGGCGCTGACCACCAGGATCGCGCCGTCCATCTGGGCCGCGCCGGTGATCATGTTCTTGATGTAATCCGCGTGACCGGGGCAGTCGACGTGAGCGTAATGGCGCTGCTCGCTTTGGTACTCCACGTGGGAGACCGCGATGGTCACGGTTTTGGTTTCGTCACGAACCGTGCCGCCTTTGGTGATGTCCGCGTACGAGATGCGGGGCGCGAGACCTTTGCGGGCCTGCACCTCGACAATCGCGGCGGTAAGGGTCGACTTGCCGTGATCGACGTGGCCGATCGTGCCGACGTTCACGTGCGGTTTCGTACGTTGAAAATTTTCCTTTGCCATTGCCTGACTCCTGAGCTTGCGGTCGTTCTGGTCTGGTCTCGCGTGCGGTTGTCATCACGCCCGTTGTGGCAGCGGTGAAGCTGTCCTTGAACGGGTCGTTTGGTGGAGCCCATGACCGGGCTTGAACCGGTGACCTCGTCCTTACCAAGGACGTGCTCTGCCAACTGAGCTACATGGGCGCCCGCCCCAAACTGGCCCTGCCAGACGACAAAAAGACAAACAGCTCACCTCACTTCCGGCGCGAGCTGTGTTGTCCTTTGCGCTGCGGTCCAGTTAGGAACGCCTTACTTAGGGAACCGCGCTTCGAGTGTCAAATCGTTTCTAAAGTTCTTTGATGTGCTGCCGCCGAAAGTGCCGGTGGCGGAGCTCCCGGACTGACCGACCGTCGCTCCGATCGGGGGAATGGGCTTTGGCAAGGAGGGGGCTGGGGCCGTTCCAGTTGGCGGGGGTAGGGTCCAGTTACCGGGGGGATTTTGGCCCCGGCATGGCGGGCGAAGTCGACGGGGCGCCTCTCTTGGAGGACTCCTCAGGGCCTTGGCTTTGGGGAAGGCACTCCCGAGGAGCTGGTCGCCGAAGGAAGCATCCCGCCTCGCAACGGATGGGAGGAGCGCTCCGCGCGAGAAAGGTTTTGGCGGGCCCAAGGCGGGCAGCCATGCTGCGCGGGCGCACCCGAACTCACCTTGGAACCTTCCACTCTTCAATCTTCCGAACCGCGGCATCGAACGGATCCGGCGAAGCGTGACGGTCCGAGGGAATGGCCCAAAGTGGCCGAGGTTCGGTCGAGGCTGCGACGGTTTTGTCTCTGGGGCGGGCTTTTGGGAACCCTGACTCGGGTGGTGGTTCCCGTGGTTCCTTGGCTGTTGGGGGACTGGTGGGTGGGATTTCCGAGGGGGCTGCGGGCAGCCGGTTTGGGGATTTGGCTGGGATGGGTGCTGTGGACCGTGTGGAGGCAGGTCGTGCGGCCCTACGGGAAACTCCCGCAAGGGGATGCCCTGGCACTCTTTATCGAGCGCAGCGCGCCGTCCCTGCGCAGCCGTTTGATCAGTGCGGTCCAGCTGGGGCGGGACTCCTTGGACGCCATTCCAGCGGCGTTTGTCGATCGGCTGCAAGCGGATGCGCATCGTGCCGCGGCCACCCTGGATCCGAGAACTCTGGTGCCAGTGGAGGGCCTCCGCCGGCAGGCGTGGCGGACGCTTCCCGGGCTGCTGGTGCTGGGGATTTGGCTGGGGTTGGCCTGGCCCACGAGCGGCATCCTGATCCGGCGCGCCCTCCTCGAGGACGTGGCGGTTCCGCGAAAAACGCGGCTCCTGGAAGTGACGGGTCCGGTGCGGGTGGGGCGAGGCGACGAGGTCACGTTGCGCGCGCGCGCCGAAGGCATGATTCCCGACGCCGGGGTGCTGGAGATGCGACATGGCTCCGGGCGCGTGCAGACCGTCCCGCTGGACCGCGAACCAGGGAAGCCGGGCGCGTTTGCCCGTGTGCTCCCTGGACTGGCCTCCAGTTTCCAGTATCGCGTGCGCGTCAACGATGCGGAGAGTGAGCCATTTACCGTGGAGGTTCTGCCGAGGCCGCTGATCACCAATCTCACTCTGACGCAGGTGTGGCCGGCCTACACCGGCCGTGGCGAACAGGTGCGACGCGCCGGGGAGCTCTCGCTGCTGAAGGGGAGTCGGTTGCGGGTGGAGGGTGAGGCCAACCGACCCCTGACCAACGCGGTGCTGCGGATTGGCGGTGCGGATCGTATGATGGAGGCGGAACTCGATGCGGGGACTCCGGACCGCGTCCGTTTCGAATTCCCGGTGGACGACGAGCGCATCAACAGTTTGACCCTCGATTTGAAGGATCGCGACGGCATTCCCTCCCGGGACTCGGCCGTGTACGCGGTGGAAGTCGTCCCCGATCGTGCCCCGCAAGTGCGGTTGGTGTTGCCGGCGAGACGGGAGGAACTGGCCACGCGTCGCGGCACGGTTCTGGTGGCGTTCGAGGCCGAAGACGACGTGGGCTTGGGCGAACTCTGGCTGTGCCATCAGGCCGCGGGCAGCACGAACACGACGCCGGTACGAGTGGCGTTGGAGGTCGAGAAGGACGTGGGAACGGCGTTGAAGCGTCGGGTGGACTGGGTGATTGCCTCCATGAAGCCGGGGCCAGCCGAGGGGGCGATGATCGAATTTTGGATCGAAGCCACGGACCGAAACGACGTCGCGGGCCCGGGGGTCGGGCGCAGTGAGAAGTATTTGTTGCGGGTGGTGTCGGAAGCGGAGAAGCGGGCGGATTTGCTGGCCCGCGCGGGGGACGCGATTGGTCGGCTGGGGGACGTGGCCCAAGGGCAGGATCGTTTGAATGAATCCCTGGGTCGGATCATTATGCTTCGTCAGACCGCGCCATGAGCCCTTACCTTGAATCCAAGTTTCCTTCCCGGGCGTGCGAGGGCCTGGGCGCGGTCGCCCCAGGAGCGACCCACGCGCGTCCGGGGCTGAAGCGCCCGGCAGGGGCGTTGGTGCTGGGGCTGGTGCTGATGCTTGGCCTGGTGATGGGGCCGGGGATTCTGCGACTCCGGGCCGCGGCATCGCCACGAAATGACGGGGTGGCCCAGGCGCAAGCCGGGCAGGAACAACTGCGGCAGGGGACCGCGCGGGTCGGGGCTCAACTGGATCTCATCCTGGAAGAGACGCGACGCAACGGTATCACGGGAGAGGACGTGCAACTTCTGGGGGCCATCCGCGGCATCCTGGGACAATTGAGTGAGGCTGATATGGTGGCGGTAATCAGCCTGCTTCAGGAAGCGCGCGGCAACTTGGAGGGCGGCGTGCAGCGGGCGCGGTTGCTGGATGCCTTCAGCACCCAGAAAACCGTGGGGGTGAAGCTGCGGCAGATTTTGATGGAGTACCAGCGGCAGCAGGAGTTGAGCGGCATCGCGGCGCGCCTGGAAGAGTTGGCGGCGAGGCAGCACGTGGCCATGCGCGACGTGCGCGAGCTGGCGGCTTCCGTGGCCGGGCGGAAGAAGGAGTGGCTGGCGGAGAATCACCGTATCTCGCTTCAGCTGCAGGTGAGCGAGCAGCAGTCCCTGCGCGACGAGGTGGAAGCGGTCATCCGCCGGCTCACCGGTTGGAAATCCGAGGACGAAGAGGACGACTCCGCGGCACGGGCCGCCGAGGTGCTGCGGGACCCCGCGGTGATTCAGTTGGCGCGCCGGTTGGACCGCGTAGTGCTCGATCTCAACCAGGGATTGATGCTGAGCGCGGCGGGAGGGCAGCGCGAAGTTCGTGGATTGCTGCGCGAAGTCGCTCGTCAGTTGCAGCCTCCGCAGGACGAGTTGGACGCGCTGCAAGCCTCGCTGCACGAGGTGGAGGGACTGTTGGGGCGGCAGGAGGAGACCCAGGCTTCGACCCGTGCGTTGCCGGATCGCGCGGCGAAGCTGGAACCGCTCGTGCGTTCCCTGGCCGAGTTGGTGGATGACACCGACGTGGCACGGCTGGCCTCAGCACGCGTGGACAACGAAGTGGCGGAGCAGATCGGGGCCGCGGTGGGGCGGATGCAGGAGGCGCGTGGAGCGTTGGAGGGGGCCACGGGGGAATGGCGTGCCCGACGACTGGCGGCCACCACCCAGCAGGAACTGGCCGTGGCGCGGTTGGAGACGGCGCGTCGGATCCTCCAGGAACGCATCGACGCCTTGGAGAAACGCCGGGAGGCCATGGTGGATCCCATGTCCAATCTCAAGCAGGTGCGGGACGACGTGGCGGAATTATTGCGGCGCGAGCAGGAGCTGAAAGCGGCGGCGGCGGAGGTAGCCACGGACCCGGCCAAGCTTCGGCCGATGGCCCCGTCGCAAGGCGATATCGGCGATCGAAGTGAGGATACGGCGCGGCGGGCGGCCGTGGATTCCACCGAGGCCGCGGAGCAGATCGCGGAGGCCACCGCTCAAATGCGTCGATCGCAGCGGAGTCTGGGCGAGGGCCGGAACGAGGCGGGGGCCCAGCAGGCGGCGGTAGACGCCCTGAGCCGCGCCCTGGCCATCCTGGACGAACAGATGGCGGCGCTGGAGGCAGCGGAGAAGGAGTTGGCGGACCTGGAAAAGCTGCTGCAGGAATTGATCGCGCTCATCGAACGTCAGAAGAAGCTCAACGCCGAGACGGCGCGCCTGGCGCGCAAGATGAGCGGGCGCGAACCCAAGGTGGTCGGCACCGATCAGAACGCGATCGCGTCGGCCACCCGCGATCTGGAAGGGCGCGTGCCTCCCAGTGTTCCCCAAGCGGCGACCTATCTCGGGGACGGCGCCACGCAGATGGTCCTGGCGGGCAATGAGCTGGGATCCGCTCGGGCGGCGGAAGCCCGACCCGCGCAGGATGAAGCCCTGGAGAATCTGCTGCGGGCGCGACGCGAGTTGGAGGAGCGCATCGCCCAGTTGAAGGACATGCTGGGGGAGCCCGCCGAGGAGGCTTCGTTGGAGGAGTTGGCCAAGATGGTCAAGGAGGCGCAGCACGACACGACGGAAGCGTTGGCGGCGGATCAGATGCCAAAGAAGGCCACGGGTCTACACGAAGCGGGAGAGCATATTGAGCCCGCGACCTCCGGGCGCATGGGGCGGGTGCCGCGCATGATCCGCGATGCGCTGCAGCAGGCCGATCGCTCGCTCCAGGAGGGGTCAGCTTCTGCCGAGGCGGGGGACGGGGCGTCCGCCGACCGGGAGGGAGCGAAGGCGCAGGAGGCTTTGGCAGCGGCGGCGGCGGCTTTGGACCTGGCCATGGCCGGGATGGGGCAGCAGCCCGGCGAGGGTGAGGGGCAGGGTGGCCAAGGCAAAAACCCGTCTGCGAGCCAGGGTCGTGGCCGCGGCAAGAAGCCGGGCGCGGTCGCGGGGAAAGGTACGGGGGACGCCGGAAACTTTTTTGGTGCGGGGGGTGCTGACGGGCCCAAGCGTGCGGCTGCCGGCGGTGGGAAATTCATTGGTCTCCCGGCGCGCGAACGCGCGGCGCTGCTGCAGTCGCAGGGCGAGCGGTACCCACAGGAGTACGCGCCGCAGATCGAGCAATATTTGAAGAACCTCTCCGACCAGGTGCAGGGGGCGCCGCGATGAGCGCGGATTCGCATCATGACCTTCGTCCGGGCGTCGGGAGATGCCGACCGGAGTTCGGGTCCCGAATCAGGAGGCGAATCCTGGGCTGGGGCTGGGTGATGCTCGTCCTGTGCCTGGGTCACGGGACCGTGCCGGGGGCGGAGACGGCTCCCCGGCGTGAAGATCCGGCGGCGGCCAGCCTGAAACTGGACGCCACGACCGACGTCCCGGTGGTGGATCCGAGCACGGAGGAATTGATCCGTGCGGCGGTCCGGTTCCTGGCTTCCAAACAGCTGCCCAACGGTTCGTGGGGGATGACGGATTTTGAGCGGCGGCATCCAGTGGCTATGACCGGCTACACCTTGATGGCTTTCCTGGCGGCCGGCCATTTGCCGGGCGAAGGCGAGGAAGGCAAGGCAGTGCGGTCTGGACTCCAATACCTGCTCGACGTGGCCAAGCCGGACGGGACCTTCGGCGATCGCAACCTCGGGCAGTACATGTACAACCACGGCGTGGCCACCATCGCGCTGGCCGAGGTCTATGGTCAGAGCCCTTCGCCTGATCTGAAGGTCAAGCTGGACCGCGCCATCCGGCTCATCATCACCTCGCAGAATGCGGAGGGAGGGTGGCGGTATCGCCCCGTCGCCCAGGACGCCGATGTTTCGGTGACGGTGTTGCAGGTCGTCGGGTTGCGCGCTGCCAAGAACGCGGGCATCGACGTGCCGCAGGAGACCATCGAGCGCGCAGTGAAGTATGTGCGGACCTGTTTCGATCCGGGATCCGGCGGTTTCACTTATCAGCCGGGCAACCGGGCGCCGGGTTATGCCCGAACGGCAGCGGCGATCTATTCGCTCCAGGTTTGTGGTGTCTACGACGATCCCCTCGTGCAGCGTGGTTCCGAGTATCTGATCAAGAACTGGGGGCAGCGAGAATGGTTCACCTACGGGACGTTTTATTCCGTTCCCGCCCAGTACATGCTGGGTGGCGAGGCGTGGAAATTCTGGTACCCGCGCATGCGCACCCAGTTGCAGCGGCAGGCCATACGGGAGGGGGACCGCGCCTACTGGGACGGGTCGATGGACATGGGGTCCAACGGGCTGGGGCCCATTTATGCCACCGCTGTTTACACTGCGGTGCTCGCGATGCCGTGGAACTACGTCCCCATCTACCAGCGATGAGAATTTTCGCCGCGTTGTTGTTTCTGGGGAGCATGGTCTGGACCTCGGCCCAGGCGGCGGCGCGCCCGGGCACCGTGCGCGTGGTGACGGGCGACACCGTGCAGGGTTTGGTGACGGCGGCCACCAACGGGTTGGCAGTGTCTCCCGCGTCCGGGGAGCCCAAGATCATCCCGTGGGCCCAGTTGATGGAAGCCACCTTCGGGGACGCTACGCCGCCCGCGGCTTCGATTACTGCGCCCGCTACGCCCGCAACAGCGACGGCGGCGCCTACCGAAGTGGGCGGGTGGAACGGAGTGCCAGTCGGAACCACCCTGGCCGGCAAACTCGAGGAGGCCCCGGAGCACCTGTTGGTCACCGGACAAGGCCGCGGGCTGATGGGCAATGCGGACGCCTGTTTTCTGGCGGAGCGAAAACTGGACGGGTCGGGTCAGGTATCCGCCTCGCTGGAATCCTTCGATGGCCAGGCGCCCGAGGCAGCGGCGGGGATCATGCTGCGCGACAACCTGGGGGAGGCGGCGGCCTATGCGTTCCTGGGGCAGCGCGTCGGCTCGGGCGTTTGTTTCCAGTACCGGCAGATCGCGTCGGGTATGACCATGCGCGTGACCAATGTCGCCATGCAGCTGCCGGCCTGGCTGAGATTATCGCGGGTCGGGGGGGCGATCCTGGCGGAGGTCTCCACCGACGGTCTGCAATGGAGCCAGGTGGGGCGTGTGAACGTGAACCTGGGGCAGAACGTCCGCGCGGTTTTGGCAGTGGCCAGTGGCTCGGATGAGGCGGCCGCCACGGCGCGCTTTCGCAAGCCCGCCGTGGGTGCGCGGGGCCTGGGTTACGTGGCGTCCACCGGCTATCCTCGGCTGCGGCTGCGGGGCGGTTCCACCTTGGTGGGACCGGTCGAATCCGCGGACGATTCCGTGGTTCGGCTGGGAGGGCCGTGGAAGGGGACGATGGTTTCGTTGCTGAATGTCGCGCGCCTGGAGTTTGCACCGCTCAGTCCGGATCACGAGGCCCGATTGGCGGACGAACGCGTGGGCGTCATGCTGGCCGACGGCGATTTCCTTGACGGTCGGTTGCGGGGAATCGCCACCAATACCGCCACCCTCAGTTCGTTGCTGTTCGGGTTTCGCAAGTTCGCCCTCGGCAGCGAGGCTGCGGTGGTCGTGGTCGGTTCCCCGGAAGAGGACGACACGCGGTTTCAGGTGTTGATGAAAAATGGTTCCGAACTACGCGCGCGCGATCTCGGCACCTCAGGCGAGACGCTGCTGGTGGAGGCGCCGCTGCTGGGGGCGCTGCGTGTGGATTGGAATGAGGTGAGCCGCATCCAGCGTTTTGCGGAACCCCGTTAAGGGAGCGGTGCCATGGCGTGTTCGCTCTCGCAGCACGACGATCCGGCACGTGGAGCTGGGGGCCGGATCCCGGGGATCCGCAACCGAAACGTACGCCGACGCTTGCTCCGGGTGGTCGGTATCGGGTTCGCGTGCGCCCTGCTTTCTTCCTGCACGGGAACCCAGCCCCCAGGTCCACTTCACTCGTCCGCAAAGCCACGTCCCACCGTGGTGCCGTCGGAACCGCGGCAGGATCCGTCCTCGGACGGATCGGATTGGGCGCGAACCGCGTTGGAGCAGGGCGCAGATCCGGAGGCGTTGGCCGCCACGTTTCGTCGAGTTCCGGGCGGAGAGTTGGAGCTGCTGGCGCGGATGCTCAACGCCGCCATGCACGAGTCTCGAGACGTGGGGGCTGCGCTTCGCGTGGCGGCGGGACTGGCGGGGCAGGCCGAGTTGGATCGCGCGGGCTGCCGGGTGGTGGGCGAGGTCGCGGGTCGCGTCTGCTGCCTGCGCGGATCGTTTGCAGCGCGCGCCTTGGATGGACTGGCGGATGCGGTTCGGGCGGGGTCGGCGCCGGTCTGTCTGGACGCGGAGACTGCCGGTCGGCTGGAGGTGATGCGGGCCTCACCCGATCGTGACCTGGCTGCCTCCGCGGGGACGCTGCTGGAGCTTTTGCTGGGGCTTCCGCACGGACCGGGGTCCTGAGGAGGGGAACCGGGCTGGCTGCGCGGAAAGGTGAGCTTCTCGCGGCTCCGACTTGGTGCAGGGCGCGGGGTGGGAAGCCTCGGAGCTTTCAGGGGCCCGCGACCGGAGTGGGGAGTGGTGCGGGGGATCCCGATTACACCAGGTGCTTGATCAGGACCTTGGAATTCCGTCCGCTGGCGTCGTAGCGCTCCCGTCGGGACGGGGGCAGATCTTCCGGCGAGCCCTCGACGAAGCCGGCCTTGGATTGGAAGAAGGTGAAGGCCTGGGTGGAGAGCGCGATGAGTTGGTGCACTCCCGCTTCGCGTGCCTTGTCTTCGACGAAGCCGATGAGTTTGCGGCCGAGCCCCTGGTTTTCGTGGGCGGGGCTGACGAAGAGGTAGGCGAGTTCGGCTTTGCGCTGTTCCGGGTAGAGATGGAGCGCCACGCAGGCGACCGGATTCCGGTCGATCTCGTAGAGGTAATAGTCCCCGATCTGCCGCTCGATTTCGGCGCGCGTGCGCTTCATCAGCTCGGCGCTGTTCACGCTCTTGCGTGTGAGCATGAGGATCTGGCGGATGTCTTTTTTGAGGGCGCGCCGGATCTGCTCGTATTCGTTGGCGTAGACGAGGGTGCCGATGCCTTCGTTGGAGAACACCTCGGCGAGCAGCGCGTCATCCTGGCAGCCGTTGATGATGTGGACGCGCGGCACTCCGGCGTGGCAGGCCTGGGCGGCGAATTGGGCCTTGGGCAGGAGCTCGGGCGGAAAGTCGGCGCGCTGCCGCTGCAGCAGGAGATCGAGTTCGGAAGCCAGGATCTGGCGGATGAGTTGGCCGCCGCAGGTGAGGCCTTCGTAGCTGGTCACGTAGATGATCTTGGCGGCTTTGAGGGATTCGCCGATGGCCACGGCGATGGCGTCCGAATTGACGCGATAGGTGCGGCCCTCACCGTCGAAACCCAGTGGCGGGATGACGGGAATGATGCCCTGGGTGAGCAGCGCCTGCAGCATCTCGTGGTCGATGCGTTCGACCTTGCCGGTGAACTGCTGGTCCACGCCGTTGAGGATGCCTTGGGGATGGCCAATGACGGCGTTGGGGGACGCGGCCCGCAGGTCATTCGTGGACAGCCCTTCGAGAATCTCGTGAGTGAGGCGGTTGGCGGCGGTGAGCGAGAGCTTGAGGGTGTTTTCGTCCGTGATGCCCACGCCGTCCAGATTGGTGGCGGTGAGGTTCGATTCCGTGGCCAGTTGCCGGATCATGGCGGCGGCGCCGTGGACGAGGAGGATGCGGATGTTCAACGAGCGCAGGACCGCCACATCCAGCAGGATGTTAGCGAAGTTCTCGTTCATCACCACGGCGGCGTCGACGCTGAGAACGAACGTGCGCTCGCGAAAGCGAGGGATGTACCGCAGGATGCCGCGGAGGTCGGTGGGTTTCACTTCGTAGTGGTCATGGGCCGCGCCAGGGGCAGCGGACGGGCGATTTAGTGAGGGCAGCGGGACTCCGTGGCAACGGAAAAGCGCGGCGGAGGGCCGGGTGTGGGCGTGGCGATTCCGCGATCATTCGGGAAAAGCCCTTGAATGGGGAGGGGCGGCGTCGCTATGCAACCACATGCCTCTGCTGCTGGCGAAGGGCGGATGGGTTTTCTGGCTGATCCTGGTGACGGGCGCGATCGCGGTCGCGGTCTTCATCGAGCGTCTGCTTCATTATCACCGCGCCCAGATCAATTCCGTCGAGTTCCTGAACGGCGTGAAGAACGTGTTGAAACGCGCGAACATCGTCGAGGCGGTGTCCATTTGCGACGCCACGCCCGGGCCGGTGGCGCGCATGGTGAAAGTGGCCATTCTGAATCGCGACCGCGGCCGGGAAGGCATGCGCGAGGCGCTGGAGGAGGCGGGGTTGGTGGAGGTGCCGCGACTGGAGGAAAAGCTGGGGGTGCTGGCCACGGTGGCGCAGATCGCGCCGCTCATGGGGTTGTTCGGCGCGGTGATCGGCTTCATGCGCGTCTTCTGGCGGGTGCAGGTCACCGGGTTGCCGCTGCAGCCGCCGGAGTTTGCCGCCGGCATGTGGCAGGGCCTGATCTGCCTGGGCGCGGGAATCGCGGTGGCGGTGCCCGCCTATGTGGCGCACAACTTTCTCGTCTCGAGGTTGAACGATGTGCTGCTCGAAATGGAGACTTCCTCGACGGAGATCATTCATCTGCTGAGCGGACGCGCCGAGAGCACTTCGTCATGAGACTGACGCGCTCCATCAAGATGCTGCGCGGTCCGATCGACGCCTCGGCGCTGGCGGGGACCTTGTTTCTGCTGTGGACCGCAACCTTGATGCATTCCTCGTTGGTGCTGCCTCCGGGGCTGCGTCTGCAACTGCCGGAGGCCAAGGGCCTGTGGGGCGAGGTGATCCCTGAGATGTCCCTCGCGGTCGATGCGCGTCACCGCATCCTGTTCGAGCACCAGTTGGTGGCGGAGACCAATCTGGCGCCCCTGCTGCGGGCTCGCGCGCGCCAGTACGGCACCAACGCCAGTCTCCTGTTGATGGCGGATCGCGGGGTGACCACGGAGGTATTGCTCAGGCTGGGCAATCTCGCTCGGGAAGCAGGGGTCGCCGAGGTGGTGATCGCCTCCAGTCCGACCTTGGCGACCGAGGTGGGGGAGGGGCCGTGAGTGTGGTGACGACGGCACGCCGTGACTGGTGGCGTTGGTTTCGTCAGCCTTGGGTCGTGCTGGCGGCCGGGGTCCTGGTGATGGAGTTCGTGGTGCTGTGGGCGGTGTCGGCCAAAGGCCATTGGGGCACGGGAAAATCCCCGCGTGCGCGGCATTCCCTGGCGCCGCTGGCGGACGTGGACACCAGGTTGAGCCAGTGGCTCTGGGTGATGCATCCCGGGATCATGCTCGCACCGACCACCAAGGATTTCTCCGGGGCGGCATGGATGGTCCGCAAAGGCGTGGAGGTGGAGTTCGAAAGCCTGAAGCCCACCGTGCAACCCCTCCCTTACGAACCGCTGCCGCGAGTGGTGACTGAGGTTGGGCTGGGATTGCGCAGCGGACGATCCCACGACTGGCAGTGGGAGCTGCCGACGGTGCCGCTGACATTTCCCGCGGTGTCCGCACTTCCGTTTCCCGCCACCACCTCCGCGCGGTTGGAGCAAGGTGGGTCGAGCCTCGTCCTACGGTTGGCAGACGAATTGCCGCTGGCCCCGGCGGGAACCGCGCCGGAACGATTGGTATTGCGCCTGACCGTCGACCGCCAAGGGGCGGTGGCCGCGCCACCTTTGGTCTGGGAGAGCAGCGGCGATGCGGCATTGGACGCGGCCCTGGTGTCTCGCGCGTTGCGCTGGACGTTTGAAGTCCCCGCCGATCGCCAGGCACCGGGCGGGGATTTCTCGGTGCTCGTCCGGGTGGATTGGGGAATTCAGACTGTAGCGGCGCCGACCCCTACGCCCGGCGTAACCCCATGAGACCGGACTTCGTGCTCTTCGCCGTGATGGCCTGCCCGCTGGTGGGGTTGGTGGCGCTGTGGCTGCTGAACGCCATGCGTCGCCGGCGATTCCTTGCCGGCCCGGCTGAGGATCGCGTGTTCCGATGCTCGCGCTGTGCGTGCGTTTACACCGACGACCCGGACGTGGATCTCTCTCGTTGCCCCCAGTGCGGGCTGATGAACGAGAGTTTCGATTTCCGCGCGTAAGCCGGCCTGCGGGCCGGAACTGGGCCGGGCCGCTACGCGGTGTGACGCAGGACGGCGACGAAGGCGCCATCCACCCCATCCGGCACCGGCGCCAGTTGCCGTGATTGCTCCAGTCGGAAGGCAGGTTGCGCAGCGAGGAAGGCGTCGACCATGCCCTGGTTTTCCTCCGGTTCGATGCTGCAGGTGCTGTAGACGAGACGTCCGCCGGGACGCAGACGTTTGGCCGCCGTTTCCAGCAACCGCTTTTGGAGGGCGCAGCAGCGTTCGAGGTCCGGGGGGCCGAGTCGCCAGCGCGCGTCGAGGCGCCGGCGCAGCACGCCAGAGTTGGAGCACGGGGCATCCACGAGCACGGCATCAAAGGGGCCGGCCGCTTCGCGATCGTCGGGAACCGTCACTTCCACGTCTGCGCCGAGGCGTTCACAATTCTGTTTGAGACGTTCGCGCCGGGTGGGGTCCGGGTCGCAGGCGACCACCGTGCCGTCGTTGTCGAGGAGTTGGGCGATGTAGGTGGTCTTGCCGCCCGGAGCAGCGCAGAGATCCAGGATGCGCTCCCCGGCCTTGGGCTCCAGCAAGCGGACGGAGGCGAGGGTGCTGGGGTCCTGGATGTAGTACCATCCCGAGTTGAAGCTCGGAAGCCGTTCGAGGGGAGGGTGGCGTTTGAGTTGGAAGACCAGGTGGGAACCGGTCCAGTCCCAGGTTTTGAAGTCGTAGTCGACCCCCTCGGTGCGCCAGGACTCGATGACCTTGGCGGCATCGGACTTCAGGGTGTTGATGCGCGCGAACGCGACGGCGGGGGTATTATTCCAGGCGAGCAGGGATTGGACATCCGCGGCGGGCATGCGCTTCTGCCAGCGATCGACGAGCCAGCGGGGATGCGACCAGCCGAGGGCGGGATCCTCGGTCTTCAAGCGTGCCAAGGTGGCGCGCGTCTCGGCATCGGCGCGGGTGTAGTTCCGCAGCATCGCGTTGATGAACCCGGCGTATCCGTCGAAGCCGAGGCTGCGGGCGCAGGCCACCGTCTCGTTGACTGCGGCGTGATCTGGGATCCGGTCCAGCCAGAAGAGTTGGTAGAGCCCGAGGCGAAGGAAGACGCGCGCCTGGGGCGCGGGAAGCCGGTCGAAAGACTTCGCGTCGATCATCCAATCGAGCGTGGCCCGCCAGCGTACGGCACCAAAACAAAGCTCCTGAACCAAGGCTCGATCATCCTGTCGCAACCGTGTTTCCGCGAGCTCGCGGGTGAGTATGTCTTCCACGAACCCTCGCCCCTCGTTGTGGGCGAGGAGGATCCGTACGGCATTTTCTCTTGGTTTTTGCCAGACCACGCCGGATGTTTGCGGATCCGTCGGCGGCGGGCCAGACAAGTATGAAGGACGAACTCGATAGACTGGTAGCGATCGGCAAACTGGAGCGGCGTCATGTCGAGCCGCTGTCGGCCTTGCATGGTGCCGGGTATTGCCTGCATCGCGCCTGGGGCTGCGGCAAGGTCACGGGCCTGGATCCCGTGCTGGGCCGGCTCACCATTGATTTTGCCGGGAAACCCGGGCACGGCATGGATTTGGCTTTCGCGGCCGAGTCGCTCAAGCCCGTTCCACCCGCACACATCCTGGTGCGCAAGCTGACCGAGTTGCCGGCGCTCCGGCAACTGGCCGTGACTCAACCCACCGAATTGTTGCGCATTGCGCTCGCCAGCTTCGGCGGACGCGCCACGCAGGATCAGGTGCAGAACGTGTTGGTTCCCGACGTCATCAAAGCCGACTGGAAGAAATGGTGGGAGGGGACGAAGCGCGCGTTGCGCAAGGACGGGCATTTCCAAATTCCCGCCAAGAAGACGGATCCCATACTGCTGCTCGAACAGGCCGTGGGTGCGCGGGAGCGATTGGTCTCGGACGTGCACCTTGCCAAGGGGCTGAAGGCGCGGCTGCTGACCGTGCTGGAGTTGATGAAGAGTCTGGAGGACGTGGGCGACAAGCCGACGGTGGGCGACGAGGTCATCCATTTGTTGAATCCCGAGATCCAGAGCCACATGAAGACCATGCCCGGCCTCGCGATCGAGGCGGTGCTGGTGCGCGACGATCTGCGGCAGGCGACGGGGGCGGCGGCGGTGGCGGGCGAACTGTCCACGGCGGATGTTTGGGCCGGCAACCCCACGGTGTTGGCGGTGCTGGCGGAAGCTTCGGTCGGCAAGCACTCGCGCGTGCTGGATTCGTTCCGTTCGGCGCATCCGGAGACCTGGGCGGAATCCATCCTGGGGATGATGAACGACGCCACGGCCAAAGTGGCGGGCGAGATGGCGGACCTGCTGCTGCGTGGCAATCAGGGTCAGGCCCTCAAGGAGAAGATCGTGCGTCTGGTGAGCCAGCACGCCGCCACCAGCGAGCTGTTGCTCTGGCTGGCTCGGGCACGCTCCGACGTCTTCGCGGACGTTCTCGGGCCTGAGGTCTTCCGCGCCATGCTGACGGCCATCGAGCGGGATCAGTTCCTGGAGAAGAAATCCAACAAGCTGCGCGACTACGTCCTGGACGACCAGGGATTGATCGTCGAGTTGATCGAGTCGGCTGACATCGATCTGATCAAGGATCTGACGCGCGCGCTCCAGTTGTCGCCGAGCTTCGACGACATGGACAAGCGCTCGTTGCTGGCGCGCATCGTGAAGGCGTTTCCCTCCGTGCAATCGCTGATCTCGGCGGAGCACGTGAAGCAGGACATCACGCTCCTGGTGACCTGGGAGAGCCTCGAACGTCGCAAGAACGAGTATCACGAGCTGGTCAACAAGACGATTCCGGCCAACGCCAAGGACATTGCCCTCGCGCGCAGTTACGGCGACCTGCGCGAGAATCACGAATACAAGGCGGCCAAGGAGCAGCAGAAGGTGCTGATGCGCCGCAAGGGCGAGCTGGAGCGCGATCTCGGTCGCGCGCGAGGTACCGACTTCTCCAATCCCCGCGTGGATGTGGTGAGCCCGGGCACGGTGGTTACCGTGGCGGAAGCCGGTTCGGCGCACCACGAAGCGTTCGTGATCATGGGGGCTTGGGATTTCGATCTCGAGAAGGGGGTCATTAGTTACCTCAGCCCGATCGCGCAGAGCCTGCTGAACAAGGCGGTTGGTGATGAAGTGGAGTTCGACTTCGAAGGATCGCGGAAGCGGTACCGGGTGGTGTCCATCGCCCCGGCGCCGGCTCCCAAGCCTGTGGTAGGGGAATCCTCCGAGCCCGACGCCCCGGCGGCGGGTGAGTCGGGATCGGGCGTCACGCCGACCGCGGGATGAGTGGTTCAGGTCCGTGGACAGAGGGTGGCGTCGAGGGGTTGCTGCTACGTCAGTTGCGTTGGCGGTACGCGGTGAAGTCATTTGATCCCGCGCGTCCCATTCCGGCGGCGACTTGGGAGGCCCTGGAGGAGGCGCTGGTCCTGACGCCTTCCTCGTTCGGGTTGCAGCCGTGGCGGTTCCTCGTGCTGACCGATCCTGCGCTACGCCGGCAACTGGTCCCCCACTCCTGGGGGCAGAGTCAGGTGGTGGACTGTTCCCATTACGTGGTGTGCTGTCTGCGCCGCGGGTTGGGGCTAGGCGACATCGAGCGTTACCTCCAACGGATTTCCGAAGTGCGCGGCGGTGAGGTGGCACGGTTGGCCGGCCTGCGTTCGCTGCTGGTCAAGACGCTGGTGGACGGGCCGCTTCAGAGCTCGATTGACGAATGGGCTGCCCGGCAGGTGTACATCGCCCTGGGTAACTTCATGACCGCGGCCGCGGTGGCAGGGGTGGATACCTGCCCGATGGAGGGAATCGAACCGGCTCGGTACGACGAAATCCTGGGGCTGACCGCGACCGGATACGCCACCGTGGTCTGTTGCGCGGCCGGGTATCGATCCGCCTCCGACAAGTATGCGAGCCTGCCAAAGGTCCGTTACCCGCGTTCTGAAGTGATCGAGCGTCGGTGAGGTCCGGGCTCCCTCGTGCCGGGCGAAGGATTGATGTCTGGAGCACTTGCTTCGGGGGAAGCAGCGATGCCCGGGGTCCTGGCGACGAGGGGCCTTCAGGGATAGAGGAGGTACGGCTGACGGCGTTCGCGGAAGGCGACCTCATCCGTGCGCCAGGAGCGGACGATATCCTTCGCGGAGCGGCCCGCCTGCAGTTGGCGGCGGAGGGAGTCCGACCCGGCGACTTTGTCGAACATGGTCCAACTTTTTCCGCGACTCACCGCCTGTCGGAACAGGTCGCGGCCGCTGGTTTTCTTGATGGCTTCGAGGGCGTAAAGATTGATGGCCACCAGCGGGGCGGTGTCAGGCCGGGTAAACTCCAGCCGGACCCCACGGACTTCCTGGCCGTCGGCCTCGGATCGGTTCATGTCCTGGGCGAAGGGGTGGAAGGTGACGCCACTGAGTTTCTGTGCGTTGAGCGCGGCGGCGAGCCGGCGGGGATCGAGGTACGGGGCTCCGATGATCTGGAAGGAGAGGGGCGAGCCGGTGCCGAGATTGACGCCCCCGATCTCGCCCAGCATGCCCGTGGCCACGAGGTAGAGCGGCGAGTTTCCGTAGGGGACGTTGGGAGAACTGGCGACCCAGCGGAGCCCGGTATCGTTCCAGGTCATCGACCGCGTCCAGCCGCGCATGGGCACCACGGTGAGCGCGCAACGGTTGGTGATCCAGCGTTCGCCTTGGATCATACGGGCCAGTTCCCCGGCCGTGAGGCCGTAGGCGTAGGGGATGGGCCACTGTCCCACGAACGACTTGAAGCGCGGGTCCAGCCGGGCTCCTTCCACGCGGGTTCCCCCAAGCGGGTTGGGGCGATCCAGCACCATGACCGCGACCCCAGCGGCGCCGCAGGCGTCCAGCATCAGGCCCAGGGTGCTGATGTAGGTGTAGCTCCGGCAGCCGGTGTCTTGGATGTCATAGACCATCACGTCGATCCCCTCGAGCATGCGCGGGGTCGGCCGGCGGAGCGGGCCCTGACCGTAGAGCGAATAGATCGGCAGGCGGGTGGAGGGTTCGATGGCGTTCGGGACCTCGACACCGGCACGGGCGCGCCCGTCGAAGCCGTGCTCGGCCCCGAAGAGCGCGACCACTTTGACCCCGGGCGCCCGCGCGAGGCGACGCCAGGTGGGCTCCCCGGCTCGGGTGACTCCGGTGGGATTGGTGAGGACACCCACGCGTTTGCCTCGAAGCGGGGCAAAGTCCAGGGACTCCAGCACATCGATACCGGGGAGTACCGTGGCTTTGGCGGATTTGGGGGTGGCCGCAGCAGCGTCGGTAGCGAACACCGCGTGGCAGATCAGGAGGGCAACCGCCGCAACCCAGCTGGCCGCGGTGGAGAGGGATCGCATGAGCGGAGGGGATTTGGGCTGGCCGCGGGTCGCGCCTGGGCAGGCTACTCCAGGGAGGGCCAGCGGGTGCCGTCGGCGAAAACCACTCCTTCCACGCCTAGCCGCACACTCTTGGTGAACTGCGGGACGAAGAAGGCCTGGAGGTTGACGGGGGAGGAGGTGGCTCCGCCTACCACGGCCGGGGAGTCGGAGTGCACGGTGGTCCAGCGCCCAAGTCGAACGCCGCGGCGGTCCAGGTACTCCAGCTCGATTTTCAGTTCGCGCACGGGGCGTGAATCTTCGTTGCGGGCCAGAACCCGAAGGAGGCGAAGCTGATTCGGGGCGGGGTCCCCGAGCTGCAGGACCTCCAGTTGGACCGGCGGGCGCGCGGGGTCACGGTCCGAGTCGGCGGAGCGGCGGCCAGGTGTGGAAGGAGTGGACGACTCGTTCCCGGGGCCAGGGTTTTTAGGCGGTGTGACGGAAGCGGGGGACGACGGGGCCCGGGCTGCTTTGGCGGGGGCACCCGGCGTGGCTTCAGGGTGGACCATGGTGTCCGTAGGGGGAGGCGGAGCCGAGGATTCAGACACTGGCGCCCCTTCCTGCGACGCTGAAGACGTGGAGGTCGTGAGCGTGATTTGGGCATCCTGTGCCGACCAGATCATCAGGAAGGCGCCGAAGATCGCGACCAGCCCGGAGCCCAGGATCAGCATGGCCGGCGCGCGGGCGATGCGCCAACGGAGGATGGCAAAAGCCAGGCCGACAAATGGTCCGATGGGGAGGAAGATCGAGGCTACCAGGAGCCAGCCCCAGACCTGCTCCCGATGTTGGAAGGCGACCCGCGTGAGCCAGATCCAACCCGCCAAACCGAGTGCTCCGCCCGCGAACATCAAAAAGCTTCCAGCACTCAGTCCCATGGGAGTTCCCGAGAGCTAAGGGCAGACGGGGATCATGAGCAAGGTTGATCGTGTTCCGAGTCTGCGGGAATCGATGCCTGGCGTAGCCGACGCGGGGCGGGTGATGAATTATCCGGCGGGCATTGCGGAAACGAGGTGTTCCGACCGTGGGGGTGCGATTCAGCCGGGGCAGGGCGACGGGTTGGGGGGGCAACGAGTGTGAGTTCGCGTTTGCAAGCTGGCGCAGGGTTCGAACAATCCGCGCTCCGTAACATGGCAGAGCCCAAGGTTCATTCGTACGACGAGAGCAAGATCCAGACCCTGTCCTCGATCGATCACATCCGGAAGCGCACCGGCATGTATATCGGTCGGCTGGGGGATGGCAGCCACTACGACGATGGCGTGTACATCCTGATGAAGGAGGTGGTCGATAACGCGGTGGACGAGTACATCATGGGCCACGGACGCCAGGTCGAGATCCGCACCTCTCCGGAGGAGATCTGCGTGCGCGATTTCGGGCGGGGCATACCCCTGGGCAAAGTCATCGAGTGCGTCAGTCAGATCAACACGGGCGCCAAGTACAACGACCAGGTCTTCCAGTTCTCGGTGGGGTTGAACGGCGTCGGGACCAAGGCGGTGAACGCCCTTTCGGAAAGCTTCCTGGTGCGCAGCCATCGGGAGGGGCAGTTTGTGGAGGCCACGTTCAAGCGGGGCAAACTGGTCCAGGAGAAGAAGGGGAAGACCACCGAGCCGGACGGCACCTTCGTGTCATTCCGGCCCGACCGGGAGATTTTCAAGTCGTTCGAATTGCAGGACGAACACATCGAGCATCGTTTGCGGCACTACGCGTATTTGAACGCCGGCCTCAAGCTGCGCTGGAACGAGCGCGAGTTCATCTCACGCAAGGGCTTGCTGGAATTGGTGATGGACGAGATTAAGGAGGAGGCGATCTATGCGCCGCTCTATTTCCAGTCCAAGACACTCGAGTTCTGTCTCACCCACAGCAACAGCCGCTTTGGGGAGACGTTCTGGTCCTTCGTCAATGGTCAGTACACCTCCGACGGCGGGACGCATCTGAGCGCGTTCCGGGAAGGTCTGCTGAAGGCGATCAATGAGCTGGCGGGGGGGAAGTTCGAAGGGGATGACGTGCGGGAGAGTATGGTCGGCGCGATCGCCATTCGGCTGCAGGATCCGGTGTTCGAGTCCCAGACCAAGAACAAGCTCGGCAACACGGAGATCCGCGGTGATCTGGTGAACCGCGTCCGCGAGGAGGTGCTGCACTATCTCCATCGCGATAAGGTGACCGCGGACAAGATCATCGCCAAATGCAGCGACACGCAGCAGATGCGGAAGGAGTTGCAGGAGGTCAAGAAGCTCGCGCGCGAGCGCTCCAAGGCCATATCCCTGCGCATTCCGCAGCTCAAGGATTGCCGGGTGCATCTCGATCGGGCGAAGGGCAAGGGGGAGAACTCCATGGTCTTCCTGTGCGAAGGCGTGAGTGCGGCAGGGTCGATCACCTCGTGTCGTGACGTGAGCACGCAGGCGATCTTCACCCTGCGGGGCAAGCCGCTGAACGTCTGGGATCTCAAGCGCGACGTGATGTACAAGAACGATGAGATGTACAATCTCATGCGGGCCCTCGACATCGAGGACTCGATCGAGAACCTGCGCTACGGGAAGGTGATCCTGGCGACGGACGCCGACGTGGACGGGCTGCACATCCGCAATCTGATGATCACCTATTTCTTCCGGTTCTTTGAGGATCTGGTGAACGACGGGCGGCTGCACGTGCTGGAGACGCCGCTCTTCCGCGTGAGGAACAAGGCGGAAACCGTCTACTGCTACTCCGAGGCCGAGCGCGATGAGGCGGGGAAGCGCCTGGGGCGTTCTCCGGAGGTCACTCGGTTCAAGGGACTCGGCGAAATCTCGCCCAAGGAGTTCAAGCAATTCATCGGGGACGACATGCGTCTGGCGCGCGTCGAGTTCGCGCCGAAGCCGGAGTCCACGCACATCCTGGGATTCTACATGGGACGCAACACTCCGGAGCGACGCGATTACATCATGGAGAACCTGGTGGTCGCGGCGGAGGACTGAAGCCGGGCGGCGCGCGAGGCCTGTCTGGCCACGGGGTGGGTCAGGGGGCCGACGCTGAGGCGCCGGCGCCGGAATCCGACCCGGGTGCTGGCGCGGGCGGCGTCACATACCAATCCCGCCGGAGCCAGTCCGTGAGCTGCGCGATTTCCTGGGCGGTGATGACCTGATCGCGCGCGTAGGCGGGCATGCGGTCGTTGCGTTTGCCGTAGAAATGGTCGCTGGTGGGGTCGCCGATGAAGTCGATGAGCCATTGGCGCGAGCCATAGCCGGTGAGGCGCGGTGCGGTGGCGTTTTCGTTCGGCTTACGGAACTCGTGGCACTCTGTGCAGCGCATGGCCTCGGTGTCGATGAGACGCCGGCCGGCGGCGATGTCCGATCCCTCGGCTGCGTCGGCCGCGCGCTGGGAGGGCAGGGCGGCCTCGGCCGACACCGCCTTGAGGACCTTGGCGAGGTCGGCCTTCTGCGCGTCGTTGAATCCCGCGACCGTCCGTTTCACGAAGCGCACCATCTTGCCTTCTTTGAAACGAGTGCCGCCGAAGTAATCCGCGGAATCCACGTGCGCGGGATCGACGAACTTCGTCAGCCAGGCGCGCGAGGCGAAGTCTTTGAGGTCGGGTGCGGACGCGGCGTCCGCGGGGGTGCCGCCCATGCCATCATGGCCCCCGAACCGATGGCAGCTGGCGCAATGCTGGGCGAATAGGCGTGGGCCGCGGGTGGCGGGGTCGTCGCGCAGCAGCGCGGCGGCGCCTCCGACGGGAATGCCGGCCGGGGCGGCGGCGAGTTCCTTGGCTCGGGCGGCATCGGCCCTGGCCTGGGCGACGGCACGTGCGAAGTCCGGATCGTTCCGGTCCTGTCGCAGGGCGAGGATGGTGAGGATGGACGCGGCCAGGACAAGGGCGCCGAGGAAGGCCAGGTTGAAGGCGTGGCCACCCCGACGCCGTGCGATGAACGGCATGAGGAAGAGCACCCCCATGGTCAGTGACGGCAGGACGACGGCGCCGAGGACTTCGGTTTCACCTGGGAAGTACTTCAGCATCTGGAACAGGAACAGGAAGTACCACTCCGGTCGCGCGGCGCTGTAGGGTTCCGAGGCGTCAGCCGGAGCGTCGAGAGGCGTTCCCACGTAGACCGCGAGGAACAGCACCGCGCCCATGATCACCAGGCACGCGACGGCGTCCTTGAGGAGTTGGTCAGGCCAGAAGTAGGCGTCGGGCTTGCGGAACGGCTCCTTGGCTTTGATGCCGTGCCGGCGGAACAGGAGGATATGGACGACCGTCAGCGCGACCAGTGCGGCGGGAAGCACGCCGGCGTGCAAGGCGAAGAACCGCGTCAGGGTGTGGTGTCCGTAGTCGGTGCCGCCCAGCATCATCTGCTGGAGGTAAGGGCCGACGACCGGGGTGACCGCGACGATGTTGGTGGCGACGCGGGTGGCCCAGTAGCCCTTTTGGTCCCAAGGCAGCAGGTAGCCGGTGAGCGAAAGGCCCATCACCACGGCGAGGAGCGCGATGCCAAACCAGAAATTCACCTCGCGTGGCGCGCGGTAGGCGCCATCGATCATCACCTGGGCCAGGTGCAGCACGAGCAGGACGTTCATGGCCTGCGCGGTGAAATGATGGATCCCGCGGACGAGCCAGCCTCCCCACATGACATGCTCGATGTAGAACACGCTCTCCCAGGCCGTCTGGGAACTGGGGCTGTAGGCGGCCCACAGGACGATTCCGGTGAGCACCTGGATCAGGAAGGTGAAGGTCAGCGTCGAGCCCCAGATGTAGCGCCATCGCGCCCCGCCGGGGACGCGTTCAAAGAGCGCCTCCTGCAGGAGGTGCTTCCAACCGGTGCGGTCGTCGAGCCAGGCGGAGAGGGAGCGGAACATGGCGGGTCAGACGGGGATTTTCTCGGCCGTGCCCATGCGGAAGTTCTGGAACTGCACCCAGACCTCCTTGCCGTTGCGAATCTCGACCGGCAGTGAATCGAGCCCCCGCGCCGACGGATTCCCTACACCGGAGACCGCGCCATCGACGGAGAAGGCGCTGTTGTGACACGGGCAATAGAACTGGCTCTTCCCGGGTTGGTAGTCGACGAAACAACCAGCGTGTGGGCAGATGCTGTGCACCGCGGTCACCGTCTGGTCGGCGGCTCGGCGCAGATACACCGCGCCCACTGCGGTGCGCGGGAAGCGGTTCCAGGCGTCCACGCGGTCCGCCAGGACCGCGAACTTGCGCGGACCTCCGTCGGCTGGAAGGGCATCCAGCGTGGTGATCCGCGAGAATCCCGCCGCCGAA
>JADLFD010000036.1 GCA_020845805.1 Verrucomicrobiales bacterium
ACCTCGGTCCGAGCGGGAGGCGGAGTGGTCGGGACGACAGGATTTGAACCTGCGACTTCTTGGTCCCAAACCAAGCGCTCTACCAGGCTGAGCTACGTCCCGGACACCGACCTGCAAGGGCAGTGAATCAGCGTGGGAAGACGCGCGCAATGCCGGATTCGGGCGGGGCGCGTTTCGGAGCGGGGGGTGGTTTGGCTAGGATCGACGCTTGGGGGAGGCGGAGGCCTTGGTTTGGGCCTGGATGCGATCCTGCACGCGCTGGCTGAGGGTGGCGCCGGCATTGTGTCCCGCTTCGTGAAGTTTGACCTGGAGGGCGGCGACTTCGATGAGGCGGGCGAGGTCGCGTCCGGGGCGGACCGGGATGACGATATGCGGCACGCGGATGCCGAGGAGTTCGACGTGATCCAGGTCGATGCCCAGGCGGTCGACATCGACGACATCGTTCCAGGGTTTCAGGGTGACGATGAGATCGACCACCTTGTTCTCGCGCACGGCGCGGACGCCGAACATGCGAGCGACGTCGACGATGCCGATCCCGCGGACTTCCATGAGGTGCTGGGCCATGGGATTGGCCGAGGCGAGGAGTTCGACGTCGTCGTGGACGCGGACGCGGATGTAATCGTCGGCGACGAGGCTGTAGCCGCGTTCGAGCAGGGCGAGGACCGATTCGCTTTTCCCGATGCCGCTTTCGCCCTGGACGACCACGCCGATGCCAAGGATGTCGACCATGCTGCCGTGGAGCGTGGTGCGGCGGGCGGACATGGCTTCCAGCGCGATGGTGGCCTTGTTGATGAACTTCATGGTGATCGCGCGCGTGCGGAACACCGGGATGCCGGCGCGATCCGCGGCGGCGAGCATGCTGGGATCGGGGCGCAGACCGCGGGCGATGACGACGCAGGGAACGGTGGCGGTGAAAAGGATGTCGTAAGCGCGGCGGCGGTCCTCAAGGGGGAGTCCGCGCAGGAAATGAATTTCCATGCTGCCGAGCACCTGCATCCGGTGGCAGGCGAAGTAGCGCGTATGACCGGCGAGGGCGAGGCCGGGTCGGTTGAGAGTGGGCTCGCGGATGGCGCGGTCGAGGCGGCCTGCGCCGGAGATCAGTTGGAGTTCGAGTCGTTCGCCGTGTTCCTGGACGAACTCCTCGACGGTGACCTGGGGGACAGAGACATCGCTGATCGCGGGCATGGGTTTCCCTTCGGTGGGCGGGACGTCACATGTTGAATTCCGGGCCGAGGTAAATCTCGCGGGCCTTGGGGTCCTGGACCAGTTGCTCGGCGGTTCCCTCGTAGACGACCTGGCCGTGGTGGATGAGGTAGGCGCGGTCGACCAGTTTGAGGGTGTCGCGGACGTTGTGATCGGTGATCAGGATGCCGAGGCCTCGTTCCTTGAGCCGGCGCACGATCTTCTGTACTTCGAAGATGGCGATGGGGTCGATGCCGCTGAAGGGTTCGTCGAGGAGGAGAAGACGCGGGTGGGTCACCAGGGCGCGCGTGATTTCGAGCCGGCGTTTTTCGCCGCCGCTGAGGGTGTAGGCCTTGCTGTGGGCGAGTCGGGTGAGGTCGAGCTCCTCGAGCAGATGCTTGAGACGGACGGCACGGTCGGCCCGGGAGCCGCGGCAGGTTTCGAGAATGGCGCGGATGTTCTCTTCGACGGTGAGTTTGCGGAAGACGGACGGTTCCTGGGTGAGGTAGCCGATTCCTTCGCGCGCGCGCCGGTGCATGGGCAGGGCGGTGATGTCCTTGCCATCGAGTTCCACGCGCCCGGCGTCGGGTCGGATGAGACCGACCACCATGTTGAAACTGGTGGTTTTGCCGGCGCCATTGGGACCCAGGAGGCCGACGACTTCGCCGGCCTGCACGTGGATGGAGACGCCATCGACCACGGCGCGACGGCGGAACGTCTTGCGCAGGTCGCGGGTGGCGAGCAGGGGGGCATCCATGGGGACGAGGTCAGGGTTGACGCGGCGGAGCAGCGGGGTCCTGGCGCTTCAAGGCACGCGCGGGCAAACGCATCTTGCGCACGGGACCGTCGACCTGGAATCGCGCGTCGCGCGGGTCGAAGGTCAGGCTGGTGCCGGGTTCTCCGACGATTTCGAGTCCATCGGCCGAGCGCACCTCGGCATTTTCGAAGAGGCGCAGCAGCGACTCCGCGGGTTGGTAGGAGAGGCGGGTGGAGCGGGCGTGGACGGCGAGTTGATCGATGGTGACGCCGCCGGAGGCGTCGAGCTGGCTGAGGTCCTGGGTCACCGGATCGAGCGTGGCCTGCATGGTGGCGGCGTGGAGTTTCCAGCGGGAGGCTTCCTCGGAGACATCGCGAAGAACGGTGGCCAGGGGTCCGCGTGTGGCGGAGTTCGTGGACGGCGGTTGGCGCAGGGCGCGGTAGTCGAGGTCGACTTCGCCGGGGGTGTGGATGAGCTGGATGGCGCCGTTGGTGGCGAGGTGGAGATTCAGGGCGGCGGCGCGCAGATCCCAGCCCTCGCGGCCGGCGCGCACTCCGCCCGCGAACTGCACCTGGTCCCGCGTGGCCTTCATGGTTTGGGCGGCCAGGCGGATGGGGGTGCGGGGTGGTGCGGCGTGGTTGGTGGCGCCGCGCCAGGCGACCACGACATCGCCGGAGGCTTGGAACTCAGGGACATCAGGCAGGGCGACGAGGAGTGCGGCAGTGCCTGTGGAGGAGCCGAGGGACCAGGACGGCTTTCCCGTGATCTCGAGCCGCGCCGTTTCGGCGAGGGTGTAGACGAGCTGCGCGCCCCGGATTTCGACGGGTTCGCGGGTGGAAAGGATGCGTGCGATGACGTCTCCGGTGGCGGTCGCGGCGCGCAGGCGGTCGCGGTCGGGGCTGCCGGTGCCGGAGGGGGAAGCCTCGGCGAGAGTGGCGCGCAGGCGGTCGGCCTGGAGTTCAAGGCGTCCAGGTTGGCGGGCGAAAACATGGCCCTCGAAGGCGATCTCTGCGGGCTGCGCATCGACGAGTTCGGCGGAGATCTCCAGCGGCGGGCGGGCGGGGGTGCCGGGTTTGGGGGTCGAGGCGAGGCGCAGGCGCACGTTGCCACGGGCGGCGTAGGTCTCGCGAGCGGGCAGGAGGCGGAGGGCATCGGCCTGTCCGTGGATGGCGCCGACGCTCCAGGTCGCAGGGCCTTCCACCTCGATGACTTCGCCTTCCGCGGTGGAACCGTAGCGCGCCGCGGAGCCGGTGACGCGTCCGGTGCGGTTGGTGCGCAGGAGCTCGATGGTCACTCCGCCCAAGGCGGAAATGGATTCGGGCTCGGTCTGGCCCGGGGCCAGGCGCGTGACGATCTCCTGGGCGGACACCTGGGCGCGTCCGGGTTCGGTGGCGGTGCTCCCGCCGGAGAAGCGGGTGTCGCCGCTCTTGAGATTATACTCGAGGCGCGAGGCGCGGACCGTGACGGGCGCGGAAGTGGTGACCTGGGAAGTGGGCGCGGCCGGGGTGTGGGTGCCGGCGCCGCGCTGCAGGAGGGCTTCGACCTGATTGGAGATCACCAGGTTCCCCGTGGTGCGATCCCAGGACCAGCCTTCGCCGGAGATGGCGAAGCGTTGGTCGGTGCTGCGGAGGGTGAGGGTGCGGCTGGAACTCGCTCCGGCGCGCTGGTCGAAGATGCCTTCCGGCGATTCGATGTGCAGTTCCACCTCGCGTTGGGGCGAATCGCGGAAGGTCTCGAGTTTGAAGGCGGTGATGCGCATCGCGCCCTGGTTGCCGGTGGGGGCGGCCTCCTTGCCGCTGACGCGGGCGACCAGGCGGTTGCCGTCGCCGATGTTGGCGTTGAACCCACCGCCGAGTTTGACCTGCACTCCGCCGGGGGTCTGGGCGTGGGCGACCGGCCAGGCGAGGCAGGCCGCCGCGGTGGCGAGTCGGAGGGCAGTCCAAGCACGGGCGGAGGCCGATGCCGGGCTCCGGGGCGCGTCGAGGGACCCGGTGAGGCTGCGAAGGCGGGGGTGGAGTCGAGGGAAGTTCACGCCAGGGCCTCCTCCACCACCCGTGCCCAGCGTCCCTGGGCGGTCAGAATCAGTTCGATGACCTCGCGAACGGCGCCCTGGCCACCGGCGAGTTGGGTGACGTAATGCGCGCGCTTCAGGGCTTCGGGATGACCGGGCGGCACGCACACGGCGAGACCGGCGCGCGCGAGGGCTCCGAGGTCGACGATATCGTCACCCATGTAGCACACCTCGTCCCAGGTGAGTTTTTCAACGGCCAGGACGCCCTCGATGGCGGCCACTTTCGAGCCCTTCTGCTGGATGAGGAATTCGACGCCGAGTTCCTGGGCGCGGATCGTGGTGGCGGCCGAGGGACGGGCGGAGACCCACCCGGTCTTGAACCCCTGACGGCGCCAGACGGCGATGCCGAGTCCGTCGCGCACGTTGAAGCGCTTGTACTCGCCAGGATCCCCCACGTAGATCGAGGCGTCCGTCAGGATGCCGTCGACGTCGCAGAGGAGGAGGCGGACGCGGGTGGCACGCGCGACGAGATCGGGGCTGGGATCAGGCATGGCAGAGGTCGAACACGCGGGACAAGGTTCGCAGGACCGAAGGCAGGTCGGCGAGCGCGATCATGTTGGGTCCGTCGCTCCACGCCTGGTCGGGATCCGGGTGGGTTTCGATAAAGACGCCGTCGGCTCCGGCGGCGACGGCCGCGCGGGCGAGGACCGGGGCGAACTCGCGCTGTCCCGAGGATCGGTCGCCGCCACCGCCAGGGAGTTGCACGGAGTGGGTGGCGTCGAAGATCACCGGACGGCCGGTGCGCTGCATGATGGGGATGGCGCGCAGGTCAGCGACGAGGTTGTGGTAGCCGAAGGTGGTGCCGCGCTCGGTGAGCAGGATTTGCTTCGCGCCATGGGCCTCGGCCTTGGCGACCACCTGGGCCATGTCCTCGGGAGCAAGGAATTGTCCCTTCTTGATGTTCACGATGCGTCCGGTTTCGGCCGCGGCTTGGATCAGGTCGGATTGGCGGCAGAGGAACGCGGGGATCTGGAGGACATCGACGACGGCGCCGGCGCGAGTGGCCTCCTCGGGGCTGTGCACGTCGGTGAGGACGGGGACGTTGAGGGTGTCGCGAAGGCGCGCGAGGATCTCGAGTCCCTGGTCCAGGCCGGGGCCGCGAAAGGAGCGGTGGGACGTGCGATTGGCTTTGTCGTAGCTGGCTTTGAAAATGAAATGGGCGCCGGCGGCGCGGCAGGCGCGCTGCGCGGCGCGTGCGACCTGGAGGCACAACGCTTCGCTCTCGATGACGCAAGGTCCGGCGATGACCAGCAGGCGACGGCGGGCTGCGATTTGGGTCCAGCGAAGCCGGGACGGCTTAGGCATGCGCGGCTTTTATCAGTCGGGCCGCGTGGTGTCGAACGGCGTTGCACACGTGGTCGCGCGCCGTCTGCACGACGGCGGGCACGGAACGGAACGCGGAAGTAGCCGCGGACGTGAGGTCCGCGCTGGATGGCGTTGGCGAAGGGGGTTGCGGGAGCGGGGGAGCGAGCGCCGTCTCACGACGGCGGCTACGGAACGAAGACGTAGCCGCGGACGTAAGTCCGCGCTGG
>JADLFD010000037.1 GCA_020845805.1 Verrucomicrobiales bacterium
CGGGACCGGGACCGGAGGGCCTACGAGGACCGGATGCGGGTGAACTCGCCGGTGACGCCGATGGCGTTGGGGAGTTGCTGGTGGACGCTGACCGGGTCGACGCTCCAACGCGCCGCCAGCAGGGGGACCTTGTCCACGTTGGCGAGGATTGCTTCCTTGGCGAAGGCGGAACGGGGCGCTGGATCGGCGTAACGCGGGCAGCGCATGCGGAACGAGCGTTCGGCCGGCGTGGGTTCGCCTTCGTTCCAGAGCGTTTCGCCCGCCCAAGCGAAGCCGCGCACGATCCCCCCGCCGCGGGCCCAGGCCCAGCCGTGATGGCCGAGGGCGCGGTTGAAGCAGAAGAACTGCGCGGAACCGAGCTTGATGCTCAGGGCGCGCAGGAAGTGGTAGACCTCGTCGACGTCTTCGACGGGATCGGGGACCCCGGGGCCGGTGATGAGCACCCAGCCGCTGACGGGCGGGGCGAGGAAGAGCGACTGCTGGTGATTGCCGGCCAGACCATCTTCGATGGAGCAGGGGGCGGTGTTGGAAAGGTCGAGCGCGTTCCGCACCTCGCGGACGGTGGCGGCGCGGACGGCGATCCAACGGGCGGGGACGAGCAGGACCCCGCCATTACGCCAGGCGACCTGGGTTCCGGAGGGATGGGAGTCGGAGGCAGGGTCGGCGTTGGCCTCGCGACGTCGCTGCGCGACGAAGTGCAGAACCAGCATCAGGCACACGGCGCCCAGCACCAGCACGGCGGCCAGCAGGAAGAGGAGTAGGTAGGCAACCATCTCATCTCCGGGTGGTTCCGGTATGCTCGCGGTCGCTTCAGAGAGCATCGCTTGCATGGGCTGGGCGCGGACTGTAGTTCGGGCCCCGATCCGCATTCAACCGGAAAGGAGCTCCGGGAGCGCGTTCATGAACTCCTCGCGGAGCCGGGATAGTCGGGGGTCGTGAGGAAGTGCCTGGCCGTCCAGTTGGGAGACCCCGACCACTCCCAGGCTGCTGAGGGTTAGGAACGCACCGGAAGCGGCCAGGATCGCTTCGCGCGGGGCGCGGAGTTCGCGGCAGGTCCAGCCCAGTCGCGGGGCCAGGGATTGCACCCACGCCTGCGTCGTGCCCATCAAGGCTCCGGCCTCGGGCGCCGGAGTGCAGAGGCCGGTGGCGTCGAACCAGAAGAGATTGGCCGAGGTCGTTTCCGCGAGTTCCCCGCGCGTGTTGAGCAGGAGTGCGTCGTGGGCGCCGCGCGCCTCGGCTTCCGAGCGCGCGTAGACATAGGGGAGCTTGCTGGCGGTCTTGAAGGCCGCCAGGGGATCGCCTTCGGGAAGTCGGATGGTGGACGTGACGAGGGTCCAGGACGGGGATGCGCGGACGTCCAGTTCGGGGGAGGGATGGGCAGTGACCAGCAACGTCGGGGAGTCCGCACCACGGGGGGAGTAGCCGCGCGGGCCCGAGCCGCGGGAGAGGTGCAGTCGCAAGAGGCCGTGCTTCAGCGCGTTGGTCTGAATCACGGTGCGGGCGATTTCCAGGATTTGATCGGCGGTGGCGGGCGGTTGGATTCCGAGGGCCTGGGCGCCGCGGAGCAGGCGGGCGAGGTGCGGGGTCCAGAGGACGAGTCGTCCGTGGTGGACGCGCACGGTCTCAAACAGGGCATCGCCGTAGAGGAAGCTTCGATCCGAGACCGGCACGAGGGCCTGGGATTCGTCCACGAGTCGGTCGTTGAGGAAGACCATCATGGGGGCGGGCCGTGTCGGGAGGACCGGGTGTGGGCGGGACGCGCGCGGTGGGGTGGGTGCTGGTGCCTGGGCGCAGTGGCGAAGAAGGCGTGGGCCTTGGCCAGGGTTTCGTCGTATTCGGCCGAGGGATCGGAGTCGGCGACGATGCCGGCGCCCGCGTGGTACCAGGTGGCGTGAGGTTGGGTGACGGCGGTGCGGATGAGGATGGACAACTGGCTCTCGCGATTGAAGCCGAGGTAACCAGCGCAGCCGGTGTAAGGGCCGCGGGCGACGGGTTCGAGTTCGTCGATGATCTCCATGGCCCGTATCTTGGGGGCTCCGGTGATGCTGCCGCCGGGGAAGCAGGACTCGAGTGCGGCGAGGTGGCTGAGGCCGGGGCGGAGACGTGCTTCGACGGTGGAGACGAGGTGTTGGACATGCGCGAAGCGCTCGAGGCGCAGCAGGTCCGGGACGTGGACGGAGCCAAACTCGGCGATGCGCCCGAGGTCATTGCGGAGGAGGTCGGTGATCATGACCAGTTCCGCGATCTCCTTGGGGCTGGTTTGCAGTTCGTAGGTCAGCTGCGCATCGGTGGTGGGGTCGGCGGAGCGCGGTCGGGTGCCTTTGATGGGGCGGGTCAGGGCGTGGTGGCCGCTCAGGCGCAGGAAGAGTTCGGGTGAGGTGGAAGCGAGTTGGAAATCCCCGGCGTCCAGAAACGCGGCGAACGGGGCAGGGGAGCAGGTGTGGAGCGACTGCCAGAATGTCCAGGGATCGGAGACGGGGGCGGCCTGGAAACGTTGGGACAGGTTGACTTGGTAGATATCGCCGGCGCGTATGTAACGCTGGGCTTGCTCGACGGCGCGGCAAAAGCTGCTGCGATCCATGGTGGAGCGAGACGGGGCGGGCGGCGGCGGCGTGGGCCCCGGGATCGGGGTGGGGTTCAGCGCGGGTTCCGCGGCGGCGGCGGCGGCGAGCCGGGCTTTCCAGAGGTCGAGGGAGCGGCGTGCGTGGTGGGTGTCACGGGAGCCGTCGGCGCGCATGCCCGTGGCGACGAGGTGGATTCGTTGGTGGCGATGGTCGAAGACGGCGAGTGAATCGTGGAACCCGACGTGGCATTGGGGGAGTCCGAGGTCATCGTGGGCGGGTTGCTGGAGGCGGGGTTCGACGAAGCGGCGCAGGTCGTAGCCCCAAAACCCGAAGGCGCCGCCCAGGGGGAACGGTTGATCGATCTCATCGAGGAGTTCGAAGCGCGCCAGCAGCGCATCGAGGAGCCGCCAGGGATTGCCGAAGGTCACTTCAGCGGGGCGGTGCGGGGCGTGGAGTTCGCAGCGGCTGCCCCAGGAACGCAGGGTCAGGAAGGGGTCGCCCGTGACGAAGGAGAGGTTGGCCTGGGGGAGCTCGAAGCAACTGCTGCGGAGGAGCACGCGTCCGGGAGCAGGGCCCAGCGTGGCCATGAGCGCCTCCGGGGAGACGTGGGCCGGCACGCTTTCGATCAGGGTCTGCATGGGCGAAAGGACGTGAGAGCGTGGCAGGACGCCGGACCGGGCGGGGTTCAGGTCGGCGGGAGAGTCAGAGTCCGAGCAGGCGTCGCAGCGGTCGATCGGAGCGCATGGGACTGACCACGGCCAGGGCGGCGCGTTCGGGACGCAGGAAAGCCTGGGCGCAGGCTCGGATGTCGGCGGGGGTGACGCGCGAGAGTTCGCGGCGGGCGGCATCGACGGAGGGCAATCGGCCGGTCGTGATCAACTGTTCCCCGAGCCACATCATGTGGTTTTCGGTGTTCTCGAGCGACAGATCCATCTGGCCCACCGCGTAATCGTGAGCGCGTTGGAGTTCCGCGCGGCTGACCGGGGAGGAGGCCAGGTGGCGGAGTTCGCGAAAGACGAGTCGGAGCACGGGTTCGATCTTTTCCGCATCCAACCCGGCGGAGATCACGAGGTCGCCGACGTCGGACCAGAACGACGGGCCGGAATAGATGGAGTAAACCAGGCCGCGATCCTCGCGGATGAGCTGGAACAGGCGCGAACTCATGTTCTCGCCGAGGACGATGTTGAGCAGGCGGACGGCGAACCGGCGCGGGTCGGTGCGAGAGCAGGCGCGGAAGCCGAGGGCGATCTGGGATTGTTCCGTGCTCTTGGTGACCAGTCGCACGGAGGGTTGGGTCCGCTCGGTGGGGTAGGGGTCGAAGGACTGGCGCACCGAGGTGGGCAGGCGACGGGTATGGCGGCGGATGGTTTTGACCACGGTCTCGTGGTCGAGGGCTCCGGCGGCGGCGACGACGAGGGAGGCGCTATTGTAGTGGCGGCCGAGGAACTCGACCATGGTGCGCCGGTGGATGCGGTCGATGGACTGGAAGGTGCCGGTGAGCGGGCGACCCAGGGCATGGCCGGGCCACATGATTTCGTTGAACACCTCCTGGACGTGTTGCTGGGGCTGGTCCAGGTACATGGCTACTTCCTCGCGGATGACCTCGCGTTCGCGCCGTATATCCACGGGGCTGAAGCGCGATTCGAGCAGCATGTCGAAGAGGACGTCAGCGAGATCGTCGAAGCGATCTTTGAGCGCTTTGGAGTAGAAGCAGGTGTGGTCCTCGCTGGTGAACGCATTGAGGTAGCCGCCGATGCCTTCGACATCCTGGGAGATCTGCTCCGCGCTTCGCCGGCGGGTGCCCTTGAAGAGCATGTGCTCGATGAAGTGCGAGACTCCGCTGACCGGCTCCGGTTCGTAGCGGCCGCCGACCGCGATCCAGAGTCCGAGGCTCACGCTGGCCATGCCGGGCATGGCGGCGGTGGCGACGGTGATGCCGTTGTCGAGCCGCGTCAGTTGGTGGGCGGCAGGGGTGGCGGTGGCCTGGGCACCCCCTGGTGTGGCCCGTCCGCGATCAGCGGAAGGCGCGGGGCGCGCGGCGCGGGGTTCCGGCGCTGCGCCGGAAGTCACTGAACAGTTCCACGGCTTCGTCGACGTCATCGGTGATCCGGTAGAGCTGGTTGTCCCCCGGGGAGATCATCTTGTCCTGTAGCAGAATCTGGTCAACCCAGCTGCAGAACCCTTCCCAGTGGTGTTTCCCGAACAGGATCATGGGGTACTTCGGGATCCGTTCGGTCTGCACCAGGGTCACCAGCTCCGCGAACTCGTCCAGCGTTCCGAACCCACCCGGGAAGAAGACAAAGCCCATGCTGTACTTGGCGAGACAGACCTTGCGCGCGAAGAAGTAACGGAAGTCGACCTGGACGCCGGCGTACGGATTGGGGGCCTGTTCCTGAGGGAGTTTGATGTTGAGCCCGATGCTGAGCGCGCGGTCGATCTCGGCCGCGCCGCGATTGGCGGCTTCCATGATTCCGGGCCCGCCGCCGGTGATCACGGAGAAGCCCAGCTTGGCGAGTTTGCGCCCCATGGTGACGGCGGCGGTGTAGCTCGGATCGGACTCCGGCGTGCGCGCGGATCCGAAAATGGAGATGCCCGGCGGCACCTGGGACATCTCCTCGAACGAGTCGACGAACTCCGACATGATGCGCAGGACGCGCCAGGGGTCGTCCTCCCAGAACCGTGTGTTGCCGTTGGTGCCGAGGCAGCCGTTAAGGTTCACCATAACGTGGATATCGACGGTTGGAGGAGGGGCTAAACCGGACAGGATCGCCAGGGGAGGGTTGGGCCGACGTGGGAAACCCTCGAGGTCAGCGTCTTCGGCGTGGGGCTCACGTGTTGTCGCCGTCGAGCATCCGGCCCAGTCCACCGAGGATGGATCCTTCGCCGCGTCCGCCGCCGCCGGTTTGGGGGGCTGCGGCGTAGATGCGGTCGGCGAGCCGGCTGAAGGGGAGGGATTGCAGCCAGATCCGGCCCGGGCCGCGCAGGGTGGCGAAGAACAGGCCTTCCCCGCCGAAGAGCGCGGTCTTGATCTTGCCCACGAATTGGATGTCGAAGCTGACGAAGGGCTGGAAGGCCACCACGCAACCGGTGTCGACGCGCAGGGTTTCGCCGGGCGCGAGGTCGCGCTGGACGAGCGTTCCGCCGGCGTGGATGAAGGCCCAGCCGTCGCCCTGGAGACGTTGCATGATGAATCCCTCACCGCCGAAGAGACCCGCGCCGATTTTGCGCTGCAGGGCGATGCCCACGCTCACGCCCTTGGCGGCGCACAGGAAGGCGTCCTTCTGGCAGATGATTTCGCCGCCGATCTCCTTGAGGTGGATGGGAACGATCTTGCCCGGGTAGGGCGCGCCGAAGGCCACCTTGCGTTTGCCCACGCCGCGGTTGTGGAACACGGTCATGAACAGCGACTCGCCGGTGAGCAGTCGTTTGCCCGCGCCCAGGAGCGAGCCGAGGAATCCGGTGTTCTGCTGCGAACCGTCACCAAAGATGGTTTCCATCTCGATGCCCTCGTCCATGTACATCATGCCTCCCGCCTCGGCGACGACCGCCTCCTGCGGGTCGAGTTCGACGGCGACGAACTGCATCTCGCTGCCAAAGATCTCGTAGTCCACTTCGTGCATCGCGTTCATGAGTGATCAATAGGTTGGGTCAATCGGGGTTGGCTTGGCCAACGGGAGGTGTCCACCTAGCGTTCTCCGGCGACAAAGTCAAACCGGGCGAGAGCCCGGGCGTGGCCTTGCGGCACGAGGATTGATCCGCGCCGTGGGACGGCGCAGGCTGGAATCGCGAGACGAGGGAGGACCAGCCATGAGCGGCGAACCGAAGGAGACACGGCCGGATGCGGCAGCACGAGCGGCGGCCTTACGGGACCCGGCGTACGTCAACGCCATGTCGCATTTCTACCGGGGGGAGTTGGGAAGAATTATGGCGTGGCGACAGCGGCTGGACGTGACCACCACCTGGGCCATTACGACCACCAGCACCGTGTTCACCGTGGCGTTCTCGCTGCGCGAGGTGCCGCACATCATCTTCTTCTTCAACCTCGCGATCGTGACGGTGATGCTCTGGATCGAAGCGCGCCGCTACCGGTTTTACGATGCCTTCCATGCGCGGGTGCGCATGTTGGAAGCGCACTTCTTCGTGCCCATGCTGACGCAGCGTTCCGAGCCACTGGAAGGAGACTGGCGGAAGTTGGTGGCGGAGGACCTGCTGATTCCCGCGTTCAAGATCGGCGCGTTGGAGGCGGTGGGCTGGCGGCTGAAACGCAACTACGTGTTCATCTACCTCATCATCCTCACCGCCTGGCTGGCGAAGATGTTCCTGCATGCCCGGTCGCCCATCGATTCGCCGGCGGCGTTCTACGAAGGGTTGTCTGTGGGCCAGATCCCGAGCTGGCTGGTGGCCGTGGTCATGGTGGGCACCTTCCTGGCCACCATCGGGACGGTGTTGGTGGTGGCGCGCCGGTTCTCCGGCGAGATCCACGAGTTTGGCACCACCGCCCGCAGCCGGTGGCGCATCTGACCTGACCGGAGGCCCGGGTGGCAGGGCGTGGATCGCGGCTTCGGCCGGCGCACGGTCGAGGCCGGTCGGTTTCCAGCTTCTTTCTTTTTCTGCGCCGGTGCTTAGGGTGTCTTCATGAATCGCGTGCGCGGGCTGCTGGGGATCGCCGTGCTGGTGGCGTGGACCGGGTGTGGAGACGCTTCCCAATCCGGGCGTTCGTCGTCGGCGGGCTCGACCAACGCGTCCAGCTCGGGCAATCCGCTCACCGCCCCCGTGGACTACCTGGGTGCCGTGGGCAAGGCCCAGCAGCGGTCGGCGCAGGTGGTGGACATGGCGAACCTGACGCACGCGATCCAGGCCTTTCAGGCTGGCGAGGAACGGTTGCCGGCGACGCTGCAGGACCTGGTGACGGAAGGGTATCTGCCGCGCCTGCCGGTGGCGCCCAAGGGGACGCAGTTCGCCTACCAGCCGCAGACCGGTCAGTTGCGGTTGGTGCCCGCTCCCGCGGCCCCGGCGGCTCCTGTCGGAACACCGTCCCGGCCCACGCGCCCCTAAACGGTCTCGGCTTTAAGACGAGGACTGGGCTCAACCCGCGCCGGCCGGTGCCGCTATCAGGAAGGTCGGAGCGAGTTTCTTGGGGCGATCGCCGGCCCTGAGCTCCCGACCCGCTTTCCCACCGCCGGGGGCGGCGCTGTTCCCGTACACCCCCGGGACCTCTTTGCAGCGCCGCCCCCACCTTTTTCCCCACTTGTGCTAGGTGCCCGCAGGGGCGACCCACCCACCTCCTTGGGACCGAGCCCCTCTTGGGCCGGAGAACGGGAGAAAACTTGGAAAGACGGGAGTGGGCACGACGGGTGACGAAGAAAATGGAATGATGACGTGGCGGATTCAGACAGGGCGCGACCTCCTTGATGTCGGACCTGCAGGACTTCCTGGGAACAGCTCACCTCAGCGAGGGCGTCCCTACAATCGGACCATGGTCCTAAGCGCATTCCTGAACGGACTCCTGAGAGGTTCATTCCGCAGGTTGCATGGGTGCAGGAAGGGATCATGATTTCGCCATGGCTGACTTCGAAATCATGGAGCAGGAAGGGGTGAGGCTGGTGAAGGTGACGCTGCGCGGGGAGACCGTGCTCACCGAATCCGGTGCGCTGTATTATTCGCGCGGGGACATCACGATGGAGTCCAAGGCGCCCAGCCTCGGCGGGTTTCTCCGGTCGATGGCCACCGGGGAGAAGATCTTTCGTCCGACCTACACCGGAACGGGGGAGTTACACCTGGAGCCGTCTTTTGGGACCTTCCACGTCCTGGACGTGGGTGGGAACACGTGGATTGCGGAGAGCGGCGCGTTCTGGGCGGCGGAATCCGGCGTGGTGGTGGATGTGCATCGTGAGCGGACGCTGACGGCGCTGAAGACCGGGGAGGGGTTTCTGGATTTCCAGACCAAGCTGAGCGGGCACGGGAAGGCCGTGCTGGCGGCGCAGGGGCCGGTGGAAGTCATCCAGCTCCAGGGCGAGCGTATGGTGGTGGACGGGAGCTACGTTCTCGCGCGCAGCGGGGACGTGGTGTACTCGGCGCAGCGCGCGACGCGTTCCTTGTTCGGCACGCTCACCTCGGGAGAGGGATTCGTCCGGATCTACGAAGGCACGGGGACGCTGCTCATGGCGCCAATCCCGTATTGGCGGCAGCGCATGTTTGCCACGCTGGCGGGGATACGCGCTCGCGGGGGCGGCGGCGGAAGTTCCGAATGAGAGTGGGTTCGGAGCCGGGGCGGCGGCGAGCGGGGCGGGCGCCGCGGGTAGGGGTCGCGGGTTGCGGGGATGGCGAACGTTCCGGCGGCTAGATCGCGGCGTTGACGGCGGCCGGCGCGGTACTGGCGCGGATGACGAGTTCAGCGCGGAGGGTGCGATTCTCCGGCGGCTTTCCGCGGAGCAGGTTCTGCATGACTTCCATGGCGGCGACGCCCAGGCGGAACTTGGGTTCGCGCGCCGTGGTGAGCGGCACGCGGCCGTGTTCGGCGGTGAGGATGTTGCCGAAGCCGGCGACGGAAACGTCCTCAGGAACGCGGATGTGCTGGGAGAGCAGGGCGTTCATGGCGCCGATGGCGACGAGGTCATTGACTGCCTGGATGGCGGTGACTCCCAGGCTTTCCCGGATGATTTCGAGTCCGGATTGGAACCCGTCCTCGATGCCGCTTCCGGCCTGGAGGATGAGGCGGTCATCGACCTCCATGCCAGCGTCGCGCAGGGCGCGGCGATAACCCTCGAGCCGAGCCAGGGCGGAGGGGCACACGGAGCGGCCGGAGAGGAAGGCGATGCGACGGTGGCCGAGGTCGAGGAGGTGTTGGGTGATCTCCCGACTGGCGGAGATTTCGTCGGCGGCGACGCGCGGAAAGCCGGCGCAGAACTCGGGGGCGGGTCCGAGCACGACCAGGGGCAGCTTGAGCCGTGAGAGTTCGGAGTAGATGGCGGGCTGGTCTCCGAGCCGGGGGATGGGGATGACGAAGAGTCCTTCGACGCGGCGCGCGAGCAGGCGGCGAATGACGAACTCCTCGCGCTCGGGTTTTTCGAGGGTATGCGCCAGGAAGAGGTCGAAGCCCAGTTCATAGGCCCGGTCTTCGAGAGCCATGATGAGGCGTGCGTAGACGGGGTTGACGACGCCGGGGATGATGAGGCCGAGCAGGCGGGTGGCGCGTGTGCGGAGGCCGGCGGCCATGGCGTGGGGCACGTAGCCCATCTCGGAGGCGAGGGCGCGGACCTTGGCCTTGGTGGCGGCGGAGATGTCGGGCGCGTCGCGCAGCACCTTCGACACGGTCATGATGGAGACGTGGGCGCGTTCGGCGATGTCTTTGAGTCGAACCATGGCAATGGCAGGGCGGCGCGGCGGAGGTGGTTATGCCGTCACGCGTGGGAACCGCTCCAGTGCAATTTCTGGCGCAGCGTCTGGAAGAAGGAGCTGCCCTCGAGCCGGAGCATGCGCACATCGTCGGGTGCGCGGGTGATGAGGGTCTCCTCGCCTGGTCGCAACTGCATGGCGACCTGTCCGTCGGCGGTGAGGTGGGTTTTGAGCTTTCCGGTGCGCACGCGGACGAGGACGCGTGAGGCCAGGTCGACGATGACCGAGCGGTTGGAGAGGGTGAGCGGGCAGATGGGGGTGAGGGTGAACACGCTGGCGGAAGGTGCGACGATGGCGCCGCCGGCCGCGAGGGAGTAGGCGGTGGACCCGGTGGGCGAGGAGACCACCAGACCGTCGCAGCGGTACTGGGTGAGGATTTCGCCATCGACCTCCACCTCCAGCTCGATGAGGCGCGAGACCTCACCGCGCGTGAAGACGAAGTCATTGAGCGCGGTGAGCGGTGTGCGCAGCCGTTTATGCTGGGCGCGCAGGAGGGCGCGCGACTCGAGGGTGTACCGGCCTCCGGCGATCTTGGCGATGGCGGCCGGGAGTTGGTCGACGGTGACCTCGGCGAGGAAGCCGAGTCGTCCGACATGCACGCCGATAAGCGGGGTGGGGCTGCCGGCGATTTCGCGGGCGACGCGCAGGATGGTGCCGTCGCCACCAAACACGAGGAGCAGATCGCACGAGCTGGCCAGGCTTCGCGCGTCGGGCCGGGTGATCAGGTCGAGGCGCCCCCAGGCGACGGTGGCGGACTCGCCCGAGACCCGGAGGCCCTCAGCCGTGAGGAGCCGGGCGGCCTCCCGGAGGAGGGCCCGGGAGGCCGTCTTCTCGGTGTTGGCAACCAGTCCCACGTGCCGGATCGGTGGAGGGCGTCGTTTCAAGCAGGATGAGGAATTCTTTGTTGCCCGCGGGACCCAGGAGAGGCGACTCCGTCTCGCGCAACCATTGAAGCCCGGGTTGGCTCCCGACAAAAGCGCGGAGTTCATCCAGCACGCGACGATGGATGGCGGGGTCGGCGATGACCCCGCGACCGCGATCGGCCTCCTCGCGACCGGCTTCAAACTGCGGTTTCACCAGCGCCACCAACCGCCCGCCGGGGCGCACCAACCGGACCACCGGCGGGAGCACGAGCCGGAGCGAGATGAAGGAGCAATCCAGCACCGCAAGGTCGAAAGGCTGGTAATCCGGACCGAACGCCGCCGGGCCGGCGTGGCGGGCGTTGAGTCCTTCGAGCACCTGCACGCGCGGGTCCTGGCGCAGTTTCCAGGCCAGTTGACCGCGTCCGACATCCACGGCGGCCACCGACGCGGCACCCAGTTGGAGGAGACAGTCGGTGAAACCGCCTGTGGAAGCACCGATGTCGACCGCGCGCACGCCGTGCACATCGAGTGCGAACTCGATGAGTGCGTGGTGCAGCTTGTGTCCGCCGCGACTGACGAAACGATCGCCGCCGGACAGCTCGAGTTGGTCCTCGGGCTTCACCTTGCGACCGGGCTTGTCGGCGACCTGGCCGTTGAGACGTACCTGCCCGGCGAGAATGGCGCGTTGCGCCTTCTCCCGGCTTTCGGCGAGGCCTCGATCCACAAGCTGCTGGTCCAGACGCATCGGGTGTGGGCGGTGATTCTGGGCTGGAGCCCGGGCGCCTGGCGATTCTTGATTCCGTCATGACCGAGGCCGAGGCCGTCATTCGCCGCGAGATCATGGACCGCGGGCCCATGACCCTGGCGCGGTTCATGGAGCTGGCGCTCTACGCTCCCGGAGTGGGGTACTATGAAAGGCCGGAGTGTGTGGTGGGACGCGTGGGTGATTTCTACACCAGCGTGAGCGTGGGGCCCATGTTCGGGTTCCTGATCGCGTCTCGTGTGGCGGCATGGACGCCGGGCTGGGAGCGGATCGAGGTGTTGGAGGCGGGGGCGCACGACGGGCGGTTGGCGGCGGACATCCTCTCCGCGCTGGCGGAACATCATCCGGCCTGTTTCGAGCGCGTGACGTACCATCTGCTGGAGCCGTCCCCGGTTCGGCGGGAGCGGCAGCGTGCGATGCTGGCGGCGTATGCGAACCGCGTGGTCTGGCACGAGGGGTGGGAAGCGTCCACCGTCCCGGCGGGCGGCGTGTTGGTCGCCAATGAACTTCTCGATGCGTTTCCGGTGCATCGCTACGGCTGGAGTGCGTCCGAGCGTCGATGGTACGAGTGCGGGGTCGGGCTTTCGGGAGAACAGCTGGAGTGGTGTCGGCTGCCGACGGGGCCTGAGTTTGAGGTGCCCGAGTTGGCGGAAATCGAACCCTGGTTACGCGACGGATGGATCTGCGAGCAGAGTCCGGCGGCGGCGGCCTGGTGGCGGCAGGCCTGCCGCCGATGGCGTCGGGGCTGGATGGTGACCTTCGATTACGGCCACGAACAGCGGTGGGGGTGGCGTCCGGAGCGCCCGGAAGGCTCCCTGCGCGCCTACTCCGCGCATCGCGTCTCGGATCGCGTGCTGGCGGATCCCGGGGGACAGGATCTGACCGCGCATGTGAATTTTGGCGACCTGGTGCGGGTGGCGGAACAGGAGGGGTGGCGCGTCGAGACGCACGAGCCGCAGGGGCGCGTGCTGACGCGGTGGGCGGCGGAAATCCTTGCCGGCGGCGGCGACGGGGCGGCCTGGATCCAGTCGCACGCACGGCAGCTTCAGACGTTGACGCATCCGACGCATCTGGGGCAGGCGTTTCGGGCACTGGTGCAGTCGAAGGGGACAAACCCGGGTGACGCCGCGGGATCGGGACCGGAGTAACGCCAGGCGGGACGGAGAATCCATGGAGTCCAACGAACCCACCTTGCCACGCGCAGCCCACCGCGGGACGCCCCTCAATCCCGCGGGGCGCTTCGAGCGGTGGCGCGCCGAGCCGGATCCGGACGCCGACCTCGACCCGGCGGAGGAACGCGCGCGACGGACGGAGTTCCTGACGGACAGCTCGGTGAGCATTATTTCGCGGAACGAGAGTCCCGACATTCCGTTCCGGGTGAGTTTGAATCCGTACCGCGGATGCGAGCACGGGTGTGCGTACTGCTATGCTCGACCGACGCACGAGTACCTGGGCTATTCCGCAGGGCTGGATTTTGAAACCCGGATTCTGGTGAAGGAACGCGCTCCCGAGCTATTGCGGGCCGAGCTGTCGGCAAGTTCGTGGGAGCCTCAATGGCTGGCGTTGAGCGGGGTGACCGATGCGTATCAGCCGGTCGAACGGCGGTTGGGGCTGACGCGCCGTTGTCTGGAGGTGCTGGTGGACTTCCGGAATCCCGTGGGAGTGGTGACCAAGAACGCATTGGTGGCGCGGGATGCGGATTTGCTGGGGGAGTTGGCGCGATATCAAGCGGCGCGAGTGGCTCTGACCGTGACCACCCTGGACCCGGGGTTGCGGCGCGTGCTGGAGCCGCGGACCTCGCCGGTGGAGGCGCGGTTCGCGGCCTTGCGCGAATTGGCGGCGGCGGGGGTGCCGACGGCGGTGATGATTGCGCCGGTCATTCCGGCGATCAACGATCACGAGATCCCCGCGGTGTTGGAAGCGGCGCGACAAGCGGGGGCGACGTCGGCCTCCATGGTCCTGCTACGGCTTCCTTATGGACTGGGGGATTTGTTCGAGGACTGGTTGTGCCGCCATTTTCCCGAGCGCGCTGACAAGGTGTTGCATCGGCTTGAGGAGATGCGCGGCGGGCGGCGCAACGATCCGAGATTCGGGACGCGCATGCGCGGGGAGGGGGTCTTTGCCGAACAGACGCGCGCGTTGTTCGACGTGAGTCGACGACGGTTGGGGTACGCGGACTCGGCTCCCGAACTGTCGGCGGCCTCGTTCCGGAGGCCGGGCAGCGCGACGCAGATGGCGTTGCTTTGAGCGGGTCCGAAATGCAACGCGCCGACTCCTGGCGCGGGGCGGGACAGGGCGGGGCGGGGAGAGGCGCCGCGCCGGTGGGATCAATCGTGCGGGCGCACGTCCATGTCGGGCGTGAAGAAGAGCATCCGGCCGCAGTTGGGGCAGTTGATGATCTCCAGGCTGTTCTGCGTGTTGATGATGTCCTGGCGGACGAGTTTCATGTGGCAACCGCCGCAGACGCCGCGTTCGACGCCGACGAGGACTTTGTCGCCCCGGTTCTTGAGGATACGTTCGTAGCGTGGCAGGACGAGCGGATCGACCGCGGCGGCGGCTTCGGCGCGGGCGGTCTCGGCATCGGCGAGTTGTTTGCGGAGGCGCGCCTCGGCGAGGTCGCACTGTTCGAGTTGCTTCTTGGCGTCGTCGCGGGCTTTGCGTTGGGCTTCGAGCGCGGCGGCGGAGCGCTTTTCGGCAGCCTCGAGCTGTTCCATGACCGCGATCTGCTGGTCGTCGAGGTCGCGGATGGCGCGTTTGCAGGTTTCGATCTCGTGACTGAGGGCCTTGTAGTCCTCGTTCTTGCGGGTCTGCCACTGCTGGGCCGCGTACTTGGAGATCTGCTCCTTCTTGGATTCCACCTCGAGTTCGAGGCGTTTGCGCTCCGACTCCAGGCGCAGACTGGCCTGTTTGGCGGCGTCGGCCTCCTGATCGGCGGCGGTGCGATGCGCATTGGCGAGGCGCCGCTGGGGTTCCACGTCGGCGACTTCCGCCCGCAGCCGGATCAGACGCCGGTCGCGGTCCTGAAGGATGAGGAGTTTCTCGAGGTCGGCGAGCATGGGGATGGATGGGAACTGAAGGCGATCGACGCTATCGGCGCGTGGCGAAGCAAGTCAATGCGTCCCGCGGGAATCCTTGGCGGGCTTTTTGCCGGGCGGGGAGCGGGCGGTTGCCTTCGCGGCGGCGGATGTTAAACAAGGCGCATGAGGTGCTGCTTGCGAGACGCGATGCGCGGGGCGTGGACACTGGGCCTGGCCGCCGGGGCTTGGTTCTGGACGACCCCCATGGTGAGCGCGGCCAGCGCGGAGCTCGATCTGGCGCGCCGGCTCAACGAAGCGTTTGTCCAGGTGGCGGACACGGTGTCGCCGGCGGTGGTGGTGGTGCGTGTCTGGCAGAAGCCGGATCCGCTGCGCGGCACCGAGTTGGGCGGGTTGTTCCGATTTCTCCCGGAGGAAATGAAGCGCGAGATGGAACGCGAAATGGAAGAGCGTGGGCGGGAGGGGGGCAAGGAGGAGGCGGAACCGCCGGCGCGGGACATGGAACCCGACCAAGGATCGGGCCTCATCATTCGGGAGAACGGCTTCATCCTGACCAACAGTCACGTGGTGGAGAATGCGGAGCGCATCGAGGTGCGGCTGCGGGATGGTCGGCGGTTTGCCGCGGAGCTGAAGGGATTGGACGCGGAGTCCGATCTGGCCGTGATCAAGGTGGCGGAGACCGGGTTGCCGGCGGCGCGGTTGGGCGACTCGCAGCGGGTGCGCGTGGGGGAGTTCGCCATCGCCATCGGCGCACCCTTTGATCTCGAGTACAGCGTGACGTTCGGTCACGTGAGCGCGAAGGGGCGTCGCGTGCTCTCGGACATCGTGATGATGGACCAGGATTTCATCCAGACCGACGCGAGTATCAATCCCGGGAACAGCGGCGGGCCGTTGGTCAACATCGAGGGCGAGGTGATCGGGATCAACGCCATGATCCGCGGTATGAACACGGGCATCGGATTCGCGGTGCCGATCAACCTGGCGCGCGAGGTGGCGGAGGGATTGATCGAGCACGGCCGGTTCCGTCGCGCCTGGCTGGGGGTGAACATCGAGACTGTGCAGGACTGGGGTGAGCGGAATCCCGGGAAGCCGACGCCCGCGACGGCGGGTGTGGTGGTGACGCGAATCCTGCCGGACGGCCCCTCGGCGGGGACCGAGCTGAAGACGGGCGACATTATCGTGGGGATCGAGGGGGCGACGGTACGGGACGTCAGTGACTTGAAGCGGCTGGTGAGCCGCAAGCCGGTGGGGAAGGCGATGACGGTGGCAGTGCAGCGTGGGGCCGAGCGCGTCGAGTTGACGTTGAAGCCGGGGGAGTTGCCGGACAACCGGATGGCGGGGCATCCGCGGGTTTCGCCGCCGCGAAGGCGTGCCCCCGAGCCGGAGTCGGAGCCGGACGTCCCGGTCCAGCCGACCCGCACGCTGGGGTTGGAAGTCAAGGAACTGGACGCGGAGAACGCGGAACGTTTGCGACTGGATCGGGGGGAGGGCGTGTTGGTGGTCAGCGTCGAGGACGACAGCCCGGCGGCCGTGCGGCGGATACGCGTCGGGGACGTCATCACCAAGATCAATCGTCGTTCGGTGCGCACGCCGAAGGAGTTCGAGTCGGCCTTGAAGGACGCGGATCTGGGGCGTGGGGTGAGCGTCACGGTGGTGGGGGAGAACGGGCGGCGATTCGAGGTTCTGCGACGCCCGAACCCATGACCGGCGGCGGCGGCGAGGGGTTTGCCGATTGCGGCGCGAGTGGTTGTGGGATAGACAGCCGTGGCCATGCGGTTCATCGCGAGCGTCATCGACAAGCTTCAGCGGCATCCCAAGCGGATCGTATTCCCCGAAGGGATGGAGCCGCGCGTGCTCCTGGCGGCGCGGCAGTTTCATTCCCTGCGATTGGGAGTGCCGATTCTCCTGGGGGACCGTGGGCGCATCAAGGCGCTGGCGGAGAGCATGAACGTGCCGATCGACGGCATCCGCATCATAGACCCTGAGCGCAGCGACGATCTCCCGGCGTATGTGGCCCGGTACGAGCGGTTGCGCCGGCTGAAGGGCATCGACGAACGCGAAGCGCGCGAGGTGATGCTGAAGCCGAGTTTCTTCGGTGCGATGATGGTGGCGATGCATGGGGCGGACGGCTTCGTCTCGGGCACGAGCGAGTTTTCCGGCAGCGTGCTGCGTCCCTTGTTCCAGATCGTCAAGGTGGCGCCCAAGACCACGACGGCTTCGAGTTGCATGGTGATCGAGGTGCCCGACTCGCGGTTCGGCGAGGCGGGCGTGATGTTTCTGGCGGACTGCGGTGTCATTCCCGAGCCGAACGTCGAGCAGTTGGCGGAGATCGCGATTTCGACCGCGCGCTTGGCGCGGCAGTTGCTGGGCACGCGTCCCCGGGTGGCGATGCTGTCCTTCTCGACCCGCGGGAGTTCGCGGCATCCGGTGGCGGCGCGCGTTTCGGCTGCGGCGGCGCTGGCGCAGCAGCGGGCGCGGGACGAGCAGGTGGACGTGGATATCGACGGTGAGCTTCAGGTGGACGCGGCGCTGATCCCGGAGATCGCGGCGCGGAAGCTGCCCGAAAGCCGCGTGGCGGGCCGCGCGAACGTGTTGATCTTCCCCGACCTCAGCTCGGGCAACATCGCGAGCAAGATGGTCCAGCACATCGCGCGCGGAAACGCCTACGGCCAGATCCTCCTGGGGCTCGATCGTCCGGCGGCCGATGTCTCGCGCGGTTCGAACGCCCACGACATTCTGGGGGTGGCGGCGGTGGTGGGCCTGCAATCCATCGAATACGCCAATCTTTATCCGGAGGCCGGCAAGAGCCTCCCCGGCGACTAGCGCGCGCTCCGAAGATGCCCAAAAACCTGGAGACTCCGCGGGTGTTCGTGGCTGCCACCCGCATGAACGACGGCAAGACCACCACCGCGCTCGGGCTGCTTTCCGCCCTGCAGCAGCGGCGGCCGCGGCTGGGGTACATCAAGCCGGTCGGACAACGGTTCGTCGACATCGAGGAGCAGAAGATCGACGAGGATTCGGTGCTGATGCAGCGTGTCTACCAGCTCGAGGCGCCGCTGGTGGACATGAGCCCGATCGCGGTGGAGCCGGACTTCACGCGCCGGTACCTGGAGAGTTCGAACAACGAGACCCTGGTGCGGCGCATTGAGAAGGCGTTCGACCGCGTCGCCTGGGAGAAGGACTTCGTGCTGGTGGAAGGCACCGGGCACGCCGGAGTGGGTTCCGTGTTCGACCTGTCGAATGCCACGGTGGCGCGCCTGTTGCACAGCAAGGTGGTGATGGTGACGCAGGGCGGGATCGGGCGGCCGATCGACGAGTTGGCCATGAACCAGGCGTTGTTCGAGCGCGAAGGCGTGCAGATCCTGGGCGTCATTCTCAACAAAGTCATCCCCGAGAAACTCGACTACATCGCGAACTTCGCGCGCAAGGGACTGCGTCGTCGCGGACTTCGCCTGCTGGGCGTGATTCCGCACCAACCCCTCCTCTCGAGTCCCACCCTGGCGGCGATTCGCGACGATCTCGAGGCCGACGTGCTGAACTCGACGGCGGGGATCAACAACATCGTGGATCGCGTGGTGGTGGGGGCGATGAGCGTGCACAACGCCATGCATCACTTGACGCCGGGAGCGTTGGTGATCGCACCGGGGGATCGCGAGGACATCCTGCTCGCGGCGGGCGCGTCGTTGAATCGCGTCGATTCCACCGGCACCCTGGCGGGCATCATCCTGACGGATAACATCCGGCCCTCGGTGGCGGTGATGAAGATCGTGCGCGAGATGCCGTACCCGGTGCTGCTGGCCGAGGGGGACAGCTACCAGGTGGCCTCCCGGGTCCATGACCTGACGGTGAAGACCCGGCCCTCCGACACGCAGAAGATCCAGATGATCCGCGATCTGGTGGCGCGCCACGTGGACGTGGACGCCCTGATGGAACTGATCACCGCGTGAGCGCCGGTGTCGGGGCCGTACTCGGCCCCGGGCGCGACGCGACGCACCCTGTTTTCGCATGACGACGCTGCCATTGAATCCCGCCCTGGGGGACCTGCCCGTGTACCAACCTGGCCGCCCGATCGACGAGGTGGCGAGGGAACTGGGGTTGCCGGTGGGCCAGGTGATCAAGCTGGCCTCCAACGAAAATCCGTTGGGCCCGTCTCCACGCGCGTTGGAGGCCATGGGCCGGGCCCTGGCGCAGCTGCATTTGTATCCGGACGGAAGTGCCTTCTATCTCAAGGCACGGCTGGCGGCGCAGTTGGGGGTGACGCCGGAGCATCTGATCCTGGGAAATGGCTCCAACGAGATCATCGAGTTCATTGGTCACGCGCTGATGCGACCCGGGGCGGAGGTGGTGGTCTCCCAGTATTGCTTCGCCATCTACCCGATCATTGCGCGCATGATGGGGGCGCGGGTGGTGACGGTGCCCTCGGTGAAGCTGGGACATGATCTGCCGGCCATGGCGCGCGCGGTGTCCCCGGCCACCACGGTGATGTTCGTGGCGAATCCGAACAACCCCACGGGCACGCTGTCGTCGCCGGACGAGGTGCGCGCCCTGGTGGCGTCGGTACCGCCGCACGTGTTGCTCGTGATGGACGAGGCGTACGTGGAGTTCTTGGAGACTCCCCTCGATCTGGTGGGAGAGGTGCGCGAGGGAGCGAGACCGAACCTGCTGCTCATGCGCACGTTCTCCAAGATCCATGGACTGGCGGGGTTGCGTCTGGGGTATGGGATCGCGTCCCCCTCGTTGATCGCCGTGCTGGAGAAGGTGCGGCAGCCTTTCAATATCAATGCGTTGGTGCAGGCGGGCGCGCTGGCGGCGTTGGAGGACACGGCGCACGTGGAGCGCACGCGCGCCAACAATCGCGAGGGACTGGCGTATTACGAGCGCGAGTTGGCGGCTCTCGGCTATCCCCTCGTGCCCTCAGCGGCCAATTTCTTCCTGGTGCGGGTGGGGAACGGTCAGCGCGTCTTCACGGAACTTCAGAAGCGCGGCATCATCACGCGTCCGATGGCGGGCTATCAGTTGCCCGAGTACCTCCGCATCTCGGTGGGCACCCCGGCCGAGAACCGGCGTTGCGTGGAGGCGTTGCGCGAGGTGCTGGCCAAGGCCGGCTAGAACCAGTTGTAATTGAAGCTGATGCTGACGCGTTCCGAGGCGACGCGGTTGGCGGTGACCTCGTGGCGCAGCCAGCTTTCGAAGAGCACCACATGGCCGGCTTCGGCGGGATAGGAGACGAAGGTGCGGTTTTCCGGCCGGCAATCGGCGACGCGCGGCGGGGCGGCCATGAACTTGCTGAGCCGTGGGTCTTCGAATTTCAGGGCAGAGCACCCGCGCGGGGTTTTGACATAATAAGTGCCGCTGAGCGTGGAGAGCGGGTGCAGGTGCAGACTGTGGGAGACCTGGCGCGGCATGATGTTGACCCAGCAGTCGGTCATCACCAACTCGCGGTCCTTGAGGTCGTAGTCGAGGTGTTTGGCGAACCGGAGCACGTGTCGGTTGATGGCGCGTTCGAGTTCCATGAACGTGGACGACATCTTGTGCAGGCGGCAGAGCGAGGCGTAGGAGGTGAAGCCGCCGGGGTAGTTTTTCACGCACCAGCGTTGACCTTCGAGATCGTGATCTCGGACCTGGTAGCATTCGCGCAGAAGTTCGCGATTGAGGCCGGCCCAGGAGCGCTGGAGGGGCGCCTTGTACAGGAAGGTGGGAAACCACGACTGAATGTGCACGCGCCATTTGTAGGCGGCATCCGAGGCGCGAGGCAAACCCGCGGGGGCGGGTGCGTCATGTGTCCGTGTTGTCAATGGTTGGGGTCCGAAAGAATTTTTAGGACCTACCGTCTTTTCGGTTGTCGCTGCCGGGGTGGCGCGTGGAGGATTTCCACGTCATGAAAGCCGCGGTGTTCATCGAGCGTGACGGGATTCTTGCGAGATCGACCACTGCGGGCGGCGGGACCGCCACCCGGCTGGAAGATTTCCAGGTGATCGAGAGCGCGGCGGAATCGTTGAAGGCGCTGCGGGACGCCGGGTTTCTCATCTACGCGACCACCAACCAGCCCGGGGTGACGTCGGGGGCACCGACGCGGCGCGAGCTGGATCTGATGCACAGCGTGATGGTGCGCAAACTCGCGCTCTCCGGAGTGCTGGTGTGTCCGCACCCGCTGGACGACGCCTGTCCCTGTCGCAAGCCGCAACCCGGCCTGTTACGCGATGCGGCGAGCACGAGCGGGATCGACCTCGAACACAGTTTCGTGGTCAGCGGCCACTGGAGCGACGCGGAGATGGCGGAGACGGTGGGGGCCACCTCGGTGCTGATCCGGTCGGACCAGAATGGGCATGGTCACCATGATCTGGTGGTGACGGATCTGAAGGGGGCCGTGGTCAAGATCCTCGAGGTGGCGCAGGGGATGGGCACGTTGCGCGTGCTGGCGGCATCGCGCCGCTAAGAACCCTTCCGGCACGGGAGCGGAGCGGAGCGGAGTGGTGGCGTGGACTGGACTCTGACTCCGGCCGGATCTTCTCAGCGGGGCATGGTTTCGCGCGCGTCCTTCTCCTTGCGCAGCCGTCGTTCCTCGCGTCGTTCGGCGCGGGATTTCTTTTCCTTGGCTCCCCCGTTCGCCGTGGCGGGAGCGGCGGCCGGGGCGGCTGCGGCTGCGGCTGCGGCTTTGGCGCTGGGTGGGGGCGGCGTGTAGGGAGGAATGTCCTGGGACGTAGGGAAGCGGCCTCCGCCGCGGACCGAGATCGAGCCGTCGTCGGCTTTGGCGAGGCGGGGGCGCACCCCGGACGCGATGTCATGGCGCTCGCGGATGACGAGGTTTCCCGCGGGATCGAGCACGCAGTAGGTGTAGGCGTTGCCGCCGATCTGGAAGAGCACGTGGAGTCGGCTGGCGTTGTCGAGTTGCTGCTCGGGCTTGGCGAAGGAGACCAGGCGATCGAGCAGGACCACCTTGTGGATCTTCGTTTCCGATTCATCGGCGACGCGCGCGAAGAGTTTCCGTTCCTGGTTGCGCGTGGCGGAGAGGAGGGAGTATCGGCGGATTTCCGGTTCGGCATTGTGATCGCCGTTGGCAGGGGGAACGCCGAACGAGACGTCCCAGAGGGTGCGCGTGGGTTCGATGGAGAGGCTGACGGGTTCGCTCACCAGACGTTGGTTCCAGTCGGGCAGCCGGACCTCGGCATACACGCGGTAGGACCCGGGCTGGCTGATATCGAAGTGGGGTTGGATGTTCCACCACTTGGTGCCGACCTTGGCGGAATCGAGGGAGAACTCGCCTTCGACCGGCACCTGATCCAGGCGGGTCAGGACGTCGCCGCTCTTGGTCTCGACGTAGAAATTCAGCCAGGTGGGGCTGCTGCCGAAGGTGACGGTACGGCCCGAGAGGTTGGTGATGCGCACCCCGACGGGGATCGCCTCGCCGGGGAGGAAGGTTTTTTCGTCGAGGGTGATGTCGATTTCAATCCCGAGGGATTGCGCGGGCACGGAGGGGGCGAGCAGCGCGACAGCGGCGAAGAGCAGGACGGTCAACCAACGCATGAGACCCATCCTAGCATCGGCAACCAGAGTGGTCACGTTCGCGTTCTGGGTCGTCCACGCGTCGGTGCCACTCTGGTTGTGCCATCATGAGACGGATTTCCTCCTCCCACCCTCTGCCGGGTTACTCCCGGATGCGGAAGAATCCGGAGGCGGAGGCGGAGTCGAGCGGGAGGGAGGCCGATCGGACCGAGACCTGGGCGACCGGGGTCCAGGCCGCATCGCTCAGGCTGGCTTTGCGTTCGAGGGTGTAGGGGCCGGCGCCGCCCCCCGACCAGGAGAGGTTCAGGTTGCCGGCGGTGACGGTGGGGGCGGCGAGTTGCAGCGGAGTCGCGGCATTGTACTCGGGGCCGGCGGGACCGAGATCCTCAAGGGTGAGGCCGGACAGCGTGGCGTTATGGTCGGGGAAGGGGGCGGCCGGGCCGTCGAGGATGACCTCCAGGGTGGCGCTGGCCGCCTTGAAGCGGTGGGAGACCACGACGCCTGCCGCGGTGTTGTTGATTCCGCCCTGGACCAAGGGGAGGGGGAGGTCGTCGACGATGGTCTGGCCGTTGACCACCACGTCATACCCGCGATCACAGCAGCTCTCGGCCACGAGGAGTTGGAGTTGATAGGCGCGTCCGGGGACAAGGTTGGCGAGGCGGATCGTCGGCTTCGCTGGAGCGGACGAGTAACGGATGGAGAGCAGCACCGTTTCGAGGGCGTCGTCGTTGGCGGAGTCGCCATACGCCGGCGAGTGCCAGGCCTGGACCTCGCTTTGGGTGATGATCTCAGCGCCTTCGACCGTATCGGCGGCGGTGGCGGGAACGAAGTTCGCGTCCCGAACCTGGGCCCCGTCAGGTCCGCCGATGTTCAGTGCGTAGAGGAAAGTGCCGTCGAGGTCGAGACCTTCGCCCACGTCGCCGCCGGTGAAGGAGCCGACGCGCGTGAAGATGGGTTTGCTGCTGGCGAGGAGCGGGTTGCTGCCACTGAGGATCTCGGTGAAATCATCAAAGGTATCGTCGTCTGTGTCGCGCTTGGAGGGGTTGGTCTCGCGCTGGGTCACCTCGACGAAGTCCGAGATCCGATCGCCATCGGTGTCGGAGGCGAGGGGGTTGGAGTGGTGGGTCTTCAGTTCGGCGCCGTCGGTCAGGCCATCGCCATCACTGTCGGCATTGCGCGCGATTGTGCCCGCGGCCTTTTCTTCGCCATCGGAGAGTCCGTCGCCATCGGAATCAGCCAGGGCAGGGTTCGTGTTGCCGGAGAACTCCTCGCTGTTGGGGAGGCCGTCGCCATCGGTGTCGGCCGAGGCATTCTGCGTGAGGCCGCCCAGGAACTCCTGTTCCCAACCGTCGGGGAGTGTGTCGCCATCGGTGTCCGTTCGCGGACTGACCTTCTCCAGCGTGACGGCGTTCAGGATGGCGTTGTGATCGGTGTAGGTGGGAGTGGTGATCGACCGGCCGTCGAGCGAGAAGGTGGTGGAGGTCTGGCGGGCGAAAAAGGACACGGTCACGACCGCGCCCGTGCCGGTCCGACCGGCACCCCCTTGGAAGATTGAGGGATTGAACTCGTCGGCCAGGAGGGCGCCGTCGTGGAAGACGTCGAAGGCGCGTCCGGCGCAGCATTGTTCCGCGATGAGGAACTGGGCCTTGTAGTCCGCGCCAACCTCGAGGTTGTCGAAGGTGAGCAGCACGGCGGGGATGGCCGAGCCGGCGTTGCTCCAACGGATGGACTGCATGGCGAGCTCGAGTCCGTCGTCATGGGTGGAGTCACCGTAGTCTGGCAGATGCCAGCTGGCGACCTGGTTGCCGGCCTCGAAGGTCACGTCGGGAACGCTGTCGGCATCCGAGAGCGGCGCGAAAGAAGCATCGCCGGCGGTGGTGGCGTCGGCGCCGCCGACATTCAGGGCGTGCACGAACGTTCCCTGGAGATCGAGACCTTCCCCGGGATCACCGCCGAAGAAGGAACCGACCATCACCCGGCGGGGCAGGCTGCTGGCGTTGGCGGGATTGGTGGCCACGATGACTTCGGCGAGGTCGCCGGCCCCGTCGCCGTCGCTGTCGGTTTTGTTGGGGTCCGATCGGAGTTCGTTGACCTCCCGGCCGTCCGAGAGCCGGTCACCATCCGAGTCGACGAGGACCGGGCTGGTGTGGTGCACGCGGACTTCCGCGCCGTCCTCCAGGCCATCCTGATCCGAGTCCTTGGCGGTGGGCTGAGTATCGAGCGCGAGTTCCTCCGCGTTGGTGAGGCCGTCGGCATCGGCATCGTCCGTGGGCTTGGCCTCGGTGTTCCCGAAGTACCGTTTTTCCCAATCGTCACGGAGGCCGTCGCCGTCCAGGTCGCCCACGGCGGAGAGGCGCTCGAGGGTGAAGCCGTTGAGGATGGCGTTGCGATCGCCGAAGTCGGGGTTCTCAGCGCCGGGTCCGTCGAGTTCGATGATGTAGGTCTCGGATGCGGCGGTGAACTCCTCTGTGATGACGGCGCCGATGGTGGCCAGGGTCCCGACTTCCTGTTGGGTGACGCCGGGGCCGAAATCGGGTGCGGCAAGGACGCCGTCGAGTTTCACATTGAACCCGCGATTCACGCAGCACGACTCGGCGAAGAGCAGTTGCAGTTTGTATTTGATGCCGGTCTCCACGGCCAGGCGCACGACGACGGTGTCGGGGGCGGGGGCCCAGCGGATATCGCCCATGACCTTCTCGAGCACGTCATCGGCGGGAGAATCGCCGTAGGAGGCAGTCAGCCAGGCCGTGACCTCATTGGGGGCGTTGAACGTCACCCCGAGCGCGGAGTCGGCACTGAAGGCGGCGTCTCCGGCCCGACCCGAAGCGCCGGTGGTGCCGAAGTTCACCGCGTAAGTGAAGTTCCCCTGCAGATCGAGGCCTTCGTCGGGGTCCGCGCC
>JADLFD010000038.1 GCA_020845805.1 Verrucomicrobiales bacterium
GTCGGGAGGGGGACGCCGTGGGGAAGGCACGGATGAACATGCCGAGGCAGGCTTCGAAGGCGCCGTCGCCAATCCGCGCGACGCCGCCTCCGCCCTTGGGACCAGGGTCCGGTGGCACGCTCCGCTGGAGGGAGGTGCTGCATTCCTGGTTGGATCGGCACCCCGGCTTCCCCGCCCACCTCGGGTTGGCGGCCTGGACGTTGTTGTTCGTGGCCATCGCCTGGATGGGATGGGCGAGTTCCCAGCGAGCCCAGACTGAAACCGCCTTGTCCAACCCCTCGACCCTGATAGGCATTCACCTCCTCGTCTGGCTGGTGGGCCTGGTGGGAATCCATGGCGCCGGGGCGCTGGCGCGGAACCGGCGTGTCGAGCGCGAGCAGCGGTTCCGGGAAATCCAGGAGTCGGAAGAGCGGTATCGTAGTGTGGTGGAATCCTCCCCAGAGGGGTTCTGGCTCGTCGACGCCGAGGGGCGGATTCTGGAGGTCAACGATCAGTACCTCCGCCGTTCGGGTTATGGCCGAGCCGAATTGCTCTTGATGCAGATCCGCGATCTGGAGGGGGAGGAGACGCCGGAAATGACTGCGACGCGGATGCGGAGGATTCAATCCGACGGGGCCAGTGTCTTCGAGACCGTGCACCGCGCCAAGGACGGCACGTTCTGGCCGGTGGAAGCCACGGTGACGTACACGCCAGGGCAGGGGGGACGGTACGCGGCCTTCTTTCGCGACCTGTCACGCCAAAGGCAGGCGGAAGCCCTGCTTCGCGTGCGTGGGGAACTGGCTGATCTTGCCCAATCCGCGGGCATGGACTCCCTGTTGCAGACTGCCTTGGATCGAGCGGAGTCGCTGACCTCAAGCACCATCGGGTTCTACCATTTCGTCGAGTCTGACGAGGAGCATCTCTCGCTCCAGACGTGGTCCACCAACACGCGCCGCCACATGTGCACAGCCGCGGCTGAGGAACGCCACTACCCGGTGCAGGCGGCCGGAGTGTGGGTGGATTGTCTGCGCACGGGGCGGGCCGTCATCCACAACGACTATGCCAACCTCGCGCACAAACGGGGTTTGCCCCCGGGGCACGCTCCCGTGTCGCGCCTGATCACCGTCCCGGTCCGGCGCGGCGAGCGCTGCGTGGCCATCATGGGGGTGGGCAACAAGCCCACCTGCTACTCGGATGCCGACGCGGAAATCGTGGATGCGGTGGCGTCGCTGGTGACGGACTTTGCCTTGCGAAGGCGTGCTCAGCAGGAGTTGGAACATTTCTTTGAACTCGTGCCCGGATTGGTCTGCATCGCCAACGCCCGAGGTGATATCCGACGCCTGAATCGAGAGTGGCAAACCTTGCTGGGCCGGCAGGCCAGCGAGATGACAGCCCATGAATTCCTGGGATTGGTCCACCCGGCCGATCGCCGGCGCACACGCCGCGAGTTCCTGCGCGCGGTGCGTGGTCATCGTTCCCACCGCTTCGTCAATCGTTGTCGTGCCGCCGACGGGTCATATCACTGGATCGAGTGGGACGCGGCCGCCCTGGATCAGGAGCGACTCCTCTTTGTCGCCGCCCAGGACATCACGGAGCGACGTCGCGCCGAGGATCTGATGCGGTTGCAGGCGGAACTTGGTCTCGCGCTCTCGGCCACCACGGAGCCGATGGCCTTACTGCAGCTGAGCCTGCGTACCGCCATCGAGGCGGCCGAGATGGAATGCGGCGGGCTCTATCTGAAGGATGCGGCGACCGGCGAGTTGGAGATGGTGGCGCACCATGGCCTGTCCGCCGAATTCGTGGCACGGGTTCGCTGCTATCCGGCTGAGTCGGGCCGCGCCGACTTCGTGGCCAGGGGGGGAGTCTACGTCGGTCGCTACGCCGATTTGCCCAAGGTCCCCGGAGAACCGGAGCATGATGACGGGCTGCGTGCCATCGCCGTGGTTCCGCTGCATCATCAGGGCGAGGTCATCGGTTGTGTGAACATCGCGTCGCGGTCGTTCGACGTCATGCCCGAGTGGGCCCAGCGGCATATCGGCACCATGGTCACGCAGATCGGAAGTGTCGTCGCACGCGTGCACGCTGGACAGGCGCTGCGGGAAAGCGAGGAACGGTTCCGCCGCCTCTTTGAGGGCGCCCAGGACGCCATCTTCTGGGCGGATGCCGATACCGGGATCATCACCCACTGCAATCGCGCCGCAGAAACACTGCTGGATCGTCCACGCTCGGAGATCCTGGGGCAGCACCAAACTCTGCTCCATCCCGCGGAGGACTTGAACCGGGTCAAGGCGCTCTTCCAAACCCACGCCAGCAGCTCAAATCGCGCGACCGCGGAAGTCGAGGTGGTGCGTCGCGACGGTTCGCTGCGTTCCGTATTGATCAGCCCTTCGGTGATCCGCTTCGAGGGTGTGTCCATCGTTCAGGGTATCTTCCACGACCTGACCGAGCACAAGCAGGCGGAGCGTGATCTGCGACGGCACCAAGCGTTGCTCCAGGCCATCTATGAGAATGCACCGTTTGTGATCTGCCTGCTGGATGAGCAAGGCCGGGTGGAGACCCTGAACCGCCCGCTACAGGCTCCGGAGTGGGATCGGGAGCGGCCGAGCCTGGAGTTCACCCTGGGCGCCGCCCTCGGCTGTCGGCACGCCTCGGCACCGGCCGGCGTCTGCGGGTCGGGGGACTCCTGTGGCACCTGCCGCCTACATCTGGCCGTGAGCGAAACGCTGCGCTCGGGAAGGGCTCCCAAGCACCTCGAGTTCCAGGTGCCCCAGCGCCGGCCCGGAGGTGACCAGATCCTCGATGTCGCCGCATCCCTCGCTTTTGTCCCGGTCGAGGGCCGCTCGCGACTGCTCCTCTGTCTCGAGGACGTCACCCACCTGCGATTGCTGGAGCGGCAGTTCCTCCAGGCGCAGAAGCTCGAGGCCATCGGCCAGCTGGCTGGAGGCGTGGCCCATGATTTCAACAACATCCTCGCGGTGATGATGATGCATCTCCACCTGCTGAAGGAGCAACCGGAGCTGCCGGCGGAGGTGCGCGCGTCGGTGCGCGACCTGGAATTGGAAACCGACCGTGCCTCCGCGCTGACGCGGCAGTTGCTCCTGTTTGCACGCCGACAGGTGGCGCAGGTGCGGCGGCTGGATCTGAATGAGATCGTGGAAGGCCTGCTCAAAATGCTGCGTCGTTTGCTGGGCGAACACATCCAGGTCGCCTTCGAGCCTTCGCCCCTGCCCGCGTGGATCGATGCCGATGCCGGGATGTTGGAGCAGGTGATTCTGAATCTCTGCGTCAATGCCCGCGATGCCATGCCCAAAGGCGGGCCGTTGCGTCTCTCGATCGTGCCTACCGAGGTGAGCCCCGAAATGGCACGACGCTCGGCTGACGCCCGGGTCGGGTCGTTCGTTCGGCTCTCGGTCGCCGACCAGGGGGAGGGCATTGAGCCGGAACTGGTGTCGCGGATCTTCGAGCCGTTCTTTACCACCAAGCCCGCGGGCAAAGGCACCGGTCTCGGCCTGGCGATGGTCTATGGCATCGCCCGACAACATCAGGGTTGGGTCGAAGTTCACAGCGTCCCGCGTGCAGGCGCCGTTTTCGACGTGTTCCTCCCAACGGCCGACCCCGGCCCCTCGCTCCATGCCAGCGAACCCCTCCTCGCGTTGCCCAGGGGTCACGAACGGATTCTCTTGGTGGAGGACGACTCGAGTCTCCGACGCTCGGTGAGCCGGCTCCTGAACACCCTGGGATATCAAGTGCACCAGTCCGGCACCGGGCTGGAGGCGCTGGAGTTCCTGCAGCGCAACCCTGACGCCGTGGATCTGGTCTTCTCGGATGTCGTTATGCCCGACGGGATCAGCGGGCTGGATCTCGCCGAGCGCCTGCGCTCCATCCGGCCCGGGATCAAGGTGCTGCTCGCCAGTGGGTATAGTCCGGAGCTGGCAGGTTCGGGGGGATTGCTGTCGGGTGCCCTCGAACTGCTGGCCAAACCCTACCAACCGGCGGACCTGGCCCGTGCCGTCCGACGTTGCCTCGAGTCCTAGGATGCTGTAACGCCCACGCCTCCGGCGGCGTTACTCAGTCTGCCAGGTTTACGTGAGCGGCATGGATCCCCTTCCTTTTGAACCCGAAGTCTGCCTCGCCAAGGTGCGACTCGGGAACGAGGAGGCAGCCCGCGCGCTCGTGGAGCACCTGCACCCCCTGGTCATGAAAATCGTCCGCTCCCATCTCCCGCGCCGCGCGGCGGAAGAGGATCTGGCCCAGGAGGTGTTCGCCCGCGTGTTCGAGCGGCTGGGACAATACACGCCGCGCGCCGGGGTGCCCCTGGAACACTGGGTCGCACGCCTGGCCGTCCGAACCTGCCTCGATGCGTTGCGTTCCGAACGCCGGCGTCCCGAGCTGCGCTGCGCCGACCTGAGCGAGGCCGAGGCAGCCTGGTTCGAAACCCTCGTCGATCCCTCGCCCGAGGCGCACCCCGCCCAATCGGCCGAAGCCAGCTCTGCTCGCGAACTGGTGGACCGGCTGTTGGAATCGCTCGGGCCGGAGGACCGCCTTGTGCTCCGCCTGCTGGACCTGGAGGAACTCTCCGTCGCCGACGTGAGCCGGTGGACGGGGTGGTCCGCCGTGTCGGTTCGGGTCCGCGCTTTCCGAGCACGGCAGCGACTGCGGCGGGTGGTGGAGAATATGAAGTTCGTCGAACGCCCATGAATGAGTTCAACCAACGCTGGCGCCGGCTCGCCCGCATCGCTCGCGGCTCGGAACCGGCCTTGCCGCCGCCGCCCCTCCATCGCGTCCGCGACTGGCTGGCGACAGCCACGGCGTCCGCCGCCTCCGGCACGAAGCCCGCACCTTCGGCCTTGGCGAGTGACCTATGGCGCCGTTTGGCAATGCGCGGACTCGCCACCGCGGTGCTTCTCCTCGTCGCGTGCCTGTGGTTCGCCTGGGCGGGAGCCACCTCCAAGGACGATCAACGCCTCTTTCATCCCGGCCTCGAACAAGCTGTGGTGGACGGATTCTGGCTCCTATGAACTGGCGACAACTCGGTCCCATCCTCGCTTCCCTCCTCGGCATCGGCGTCCTGTGCGCCATCGCCGGAGGAGCCGTCGGCTATCGCCTCGGGCGCGACGCCGTGCGCGCCCGCGCCAATCCCGAGACCTGGCATGCGCACGCCACTCGACGTTTCGATGCCATCGTCAAGCCCACGCCGGAGCAATCCCGGCGAGTGGACGCCCATCTGACCGCCACGCTGTCCGAGTTGCGCGAGATCCGGAACGACACCATCACGCGCACCGCCGCCGCCGTGGATCGCCTGGTGGCCAAGGTCGAAAGCGAACTCACGCCGGAACAGCGCGTGGCCTTCGAGAGTCTGAAGCCGCGTCGCGGCGAGGTGGGTCTCGAAGTTCTCTCTGAGCCCCATTGAAAGAGTGTCCTGTAACGCCCTTCGTCCTTCCGGCGTTATGTCAGATGCATGAAAGCATTTCGTTGCCGACCCTCCATGAAACGCACGTTCCAAGCCATCGCCCTGTCTGTACTCGCCACTCACGCCGCGACGGGCTCCTCCCTCGCCCAGGGAATCCTGCCGCGCGCCGAAGCCATGAAGGTGGCCGTGATCGCCACCCTCCAGGCACCGACCAAGTCCGATGCGCCCTTCCAGGTGGATGCCGATCTCAAGCGCCCCGTCGCCGGGCAGGACGGAGAGTACGGTCTGCTCATTCTCCCGGAGACCAAACTCACTGCCGCCGTCCTCGAGGCCGCGGGCAAGGACCCGGTGCCCGTGGCCCAGTTGTGGCTGAAAAAGCTCACGCCCATCGTCGACGGCGGCCCTGTCGAGGAATCCCGTTTGCACATGGTGAGCCTGCAGCACGATGGGGAAACCCACCGCGCTCCCCTTTGCCTCCTTGGCGTGCGACGCACCGATGCCGGGGCGCTGGAACTCGTGATCTACGGCAAGGGTCGGGAACCCCTCGCCCGAGTCCCGTTGCTCAAAGCCAATCGCACCCAAACCCTGCCCATCGAACTGGAAGTCGAGCGCGAGTCCGAAGCGGGCCGACTCACGTTCTTCCTCTGCGGTCGCTATGAGGCGACGTTGAAGGTCACCGAATTGCCCGAGTGACCCTCGCTCCATCGAGTCTCGAAAGCTCCCGGCGGAACCGAACGGTCGGTCCCGCCGGGTTCATTCCGACGATCCGCCGTAGGCGACACCCCAGACCTGGACCGCACGGGGAGGCCACACGGAAGTGCTCCGGGAAGCGGAAAGTCACCCCGGGCCCGGATGACGCGTCATCGGGGATCCCGCGTGGAGGGCGAGGTGCCCACCCCAGCGACCAGGGCAGCCATGGCCGCGTCCTGGGGCCGGCCGGTGGCCAGCAGCCCCTGAACCACACCCGCACGATTCTCTTCCGACTGATTCTGACTCACCTTCCATTTGCCCACCAGGCGAGTGATCACCAGTTCGATTCCCACGACGCTCCGCAGCATGCGATCCCGATACTCCGGTGGAGCGTCGCTCAGTGTCCAAGGCGGGCGGTGCGAGGACTCGTGTTGCTCCGTGAGTGCCTCCACCTGCCGTCGCACCCACTCCACCTCGTCATGGATGCGTAGGATTCCGTGGGCGTGGACGGTCACATAGTTCCAGGTCGGCACCGCCCTGCCGTGTTCGTGTTTGGAGGGGTACCAGCTCGGACTGATGTACGCGCTCGGCCCCTGAAACACCGCGATCGCTTCGCCGGCTGACGCCACTTCCTGCCACATCGGGTTCTGACGTGCCACATGGCCAAGGAGGCTCGCAGGTTCCCCGGGATGAGCGCGCAGCAGCAAGGGTAGCGGGTTGGCCACGAACCCGTGGGCGCCGTACGTCACCACCGTGGCGAGGGGATGGGTGCTGATGAAGGCATGCAGAACCTCGTCTCTCGTCTCTTCGAAATGAGAAGGAAGATACATGGCGGTCCTTTCTCCGGGGTCGTCGAGGCCGTCCACTACTGAATCCAGTCGAAGAATCCCAGGCGCTCCAAGTCCGTGCGCAGGCGATGAGTCTGCTCGGGGGACAGCTTTGCGAGCGGCAGGCGTGCCGGGCCCACCTCGACGCCGAGCATCCCCATGACCGCCTTGGCAGCCGGGAAGTAGCCGTAGCCGGCCAGCAACTGGATCAATTGCACCGAGCGAAACTGCTCCTCGCGCGCCGCGGCGAGGTCGCCTCGGACGAAAGCCGCCTCGAGTCGTTGATAAATTGGCGCGGCGAAATTGTAGCTGCTGCCCACCGCGCCACGCGCACCCAGCGCCAGCGCCGCCAGCAGCCACTCGTCGGTTCCATAAGGCACGTCGAAGGCCCCTCCGCCGGCGCGCAGGCAGAGTTGATAGGACATCAGGTCTGGATTGGTAAACTTGATGCCGGCCAGGGTGGGAATGCGTTCCGCGCCCTGAGCGAGGAACTCGGGCATGGACAGGCTCACGCCCGTCATCACGGGAATGTCGTAGAAATAGAAGGGGGTCGACGGCGCCGCCCCGGCGATCTCCGCGCAGCAGTCGACGAGCGCCTCCACTTGGCGCGGCTTGAAGTAACTCGGGGATAGGGCGGCGATGGCGGTTGCACCCAGGGCCTCGGCCTCCGCGGCCAGCACGCGCGCCTCAGCCAGGCA
>JADLFD010000039.1 GCA_020845805.1 Verrucomicrobiales bacterium
ACATGAGGGCCAACCACCGCAGCGGGGCGAGCATCAGCAGTCGCACCCAGGCCGTCGTGAGATCCCTGATGATGGAGGTGCTCCTGGGAGTGCTCCGTGCGCCCGAGAAATCACACGCCTGATAGCGAAGCATGGGCCGAAGCCTCCGCTGGCGTACGCCATGCTGGCGGGGAGCGATGCGCATTTCCGCCGGTTGCCAGAGAAGGGGGCCTCGTTCGAGATCATCCGGCAAATCCTGCGCACGAGGGAGGTGACCGTCTCGGAGAGCTCCTTCCACAACTCCAGCCATGAGGTGCTGGGCGCACGACTCGCGGCGGAGGTCATCTCGCCGCAGTTCGGGAGGTTGGGCCGGCTGCGCAAGGCGATGCGGACCCGGGTTGCCACCCTGCTGCGCGCGATGGAACCCGTCACTGGGCCGACACCGGTGCCGGAGGGGCCGCCCATCAGCAGGGGCGAAGGTACGCCCGCGGCGTCCAGAGACGACCACGCGTCAGGCGGGCCGCGAACGCGCGGTGCGAGGAACCGGATCGGTGTCCTCGAACCTGGGACGAGGCATCGCGCGCAAGGAACGGATGTCCCGAGCGGGGCGAGGGGGATCCCGCATTGGTTAGGAGGATCCGCGCGGCATGGCGAATGAGGAAGCGTGTGCGACTGACCGACGGCGGCTGCCTCGGACGTTGGGGCAACGCGCAGGGTAATGGGCAGGGGTTGCCTGGCGTGGCGGGGCCGCTTCGGGAATGACCTATGGGGCATCCAAGACGGCGCGGAAGTAGCCTTCGCTTTCGGGGGAGCGAGTGAGATCGGGCAGATCCCAGAACGAGCCGTCTTCGGTGGGCGTGCCGGGACTTAGGTCCTGCCAAGCTCCGTCGTCCGAAAGTTGATCGCGGCGCTGGACGCGGAAGCGGCGTCCGCCGGTGTCGTGGAGCTGGAGTTGAGTGACGGGCCCGCCGGAGGTTTGAAGTGTGAGACGTGCTTCGGGTCCGGAGCGCAGGACAACGCCGTACTGCCCCACGGCATAGAGCGCGCCCGCGATGGCCCGGACGCGCAACAAGTTCCAACCCTGACCCACCTCGAGGACGGACCACTCGGAACTGTCTCGGGATAATGCGATGCTTGGACCGTCACTGGTGGCTGCGAGAGTGGTTCCGAGCCCGGTCAGACTGGTGGCGTAGAACGGGAGGTCGTTCGACGTGAGGGCGTGGGTGCCACTGGCGGTCCGGTGCCAAAGCTGTCCTCGTCCGAGGAATGTGATCCCTCCCTCCGGGCCGACCACTGGGTCGAGGGTGTCCCGGGACGACAGTCGATTGGTGGTCCAGTTCAAACCGTCTTCCGAATGCAGAAGCAGGGAGAATCCCGTGCCCCAGAAGCGCTTTCCATCGTGGATCAGGCTGTATACGTGTTCGTCGGTGAAGGGCGGTACTCGCGTCCAATCGCGTCCGTTTTCAGAGACGAGGATGGTGCCGCGATCGCCGCCAACCACGTACCGGTGGGTGCTCGCACTCACGGTGCGGAGTTTGTTGGTGGTTGGGCTGGGTACCTCCGTCCATGCCAGACCGTCGGGCGAGTGCAATAGGATGCCCCCGAAGCCATAGAATCCTCCCAGGCGGAGGCGATCCCGCATGCCGACAATCACGCCGGATTGGCCCATGCCGGCGACGCCGGTGAGGACATTGGTGGTTCCTGAAGGCACGGCGCGCCAGGTCTCTCCGGTGTCGGACAGCAGGATTGTTCCGTGATCCCCGACTGCGACGAGCCGCCCGCCGACGGGCGCAATGTCCAGAAGGGTTGAGTTGCCCTCGCCGGCGACTCCAGACCAGGGCGTCGACCGTTCGGGTCGCAGGAGCGCCGTCCCGGCGACGCCGAAGAGCCCCCTGGGTCCGGCACAGAGGGCGGAAAGCATGCGTGGGTTTCCGGTTGGGGAGATGCTCCTGGCAATGCTCGAGCCGGCATTTGCGATTCGGAGAAATCCCGCCCCCTCGGAACCGGCGAGATAGAACTGTCCCTCCCACCAAGCAACGTCCCGCCAGTTGGGGTTCAGTGGGGTCGTCTGATCGTTGTCGTTCAACCACATGTCGAGTCCGATCCAACTATAGGACCCGTGGTCTCCGACGGCGACGACGGTGTCGCTCCCCGCAGCGATGGCACGGAAGTGCACCGAGCTTCGTGACGACTCTTCGTCCCAGGATTCTCCATTCGCGGAGGACAGAATCGTGCCGAAATCCCCGGCGGCATAGAAAGCCTTTCCGGTCCAGCAAACGCCCATCAGGCGGGAGGACAACCAAGTTCGGCGCGTCTGCCAGATCGCGAGGTCAGTCGAAGTAAGAATGGTGGCTTCGTCGCCCACGAAGACCCAGCGATTGTTTCCGTGGACGACGTCCCGGAGGGTGGCCTGGGTGGGCAAGTCGAACGGAGTCCATGCCAGTCCGTCGTCCGAGACGGCCGCGAATCCGTTCTCGCCGAGCACGAGGAATCGGTTATGGAGGTAGCGGATCTGGGTCAGACGATTCGTGGTAGGGGAAGGGAGTGCACTCCAGACGTAGCCGTTGGTGGAGACCGCCAATCCGCCGTCGGCCGTCGTGGCGACGAATCGCTCCGGGCTGCTGGCGCAGCGATCGAGCAGGAGACTGGTGGTGGGATTGCGCAGGATCTCCCAGCGGTCCGTCGGGCGTTCCATCGCAACCGACAAGGTGACGGGGTCGGATCGAATGGATCCGACCGGATTGCTGGCCAGCAGCCAGTAGGTGCCGGCGAGGTCGAGTGTGACCCGAGGCAGGTGCAGACGATTCGCCGTCGCTCCCGAAACGGGGGTTCCGTCCTTGTACCATTGATAGGTGGTCGGGCCGGACTCGACGACGGCGGCGTACAGAGTCACCGGCGAGCCAGCGATCGCACCGACGTCGCGCGGTTGATCCAGCCAAGCCGGCGAACGGACCTCATTCGTGCCGCTCCAGGCGAGCATTCCATCGTCGCCTCCGATCAGGAATTGAGTCCCGGTCCATGCCGCGCTGGACCAGTAGGTGTTGGGACCTGGGGGGCGGACTGATGACCAGCGGTCGCCATTCTCCGAGAACGCAATCGAGTTGCCCATCCCGACGGTGAGGAACCGCCCGCCTCCAAAGCTGGCGGTATTAGCAGCCCCGCCCGGAGCTTGGGAAGGCTTCCGCCATTCGAGCCCATCCAGGCTGAAATAGACGGAGAAGTCCACGACGGCCACGAATCGCCCGTTGCCATAGGCCAAACCGTTCACCGCGAAGGTCCAGGGGTTTCCGGACGACACCCAGGGACCACCATGTGCGGAGGTCAGGCGTGCCCCATGGTCACCGGCCGCAACAAACCTCTCGTTTCCGAAAACGATATGATGCAGGGCGCCGCCTTCCTGATGGGCTTCCACGTTCCAGTGCATCCCATTCGCGGAACTCGCCACTATTCCGGAAGGTCCCAGTTGGCCGACGGCCACGAAGCGACCGTCGCCCGCCGCCACGTTGCGCAGGATCGCGCCGGGGATCGTGCCGCCGGGTGTCCAGGACTTGCCGTCGTCAGAGACCCAGGTGTTGGAAGCTTTCCCGATTGCCACCCAACGCCCGTGAAGTTCGGCCGCGTGGACGATATCCGGGGTCGCGGAGGGGGCGATCACCTCTAACGGATCGCCTCCCACTTGATGGAAGACGACAGGGTCATTGCGGTCCAGTTGCCAGCGGTCGATTCTGCATAGGTCACATGTCGCATAGGACGTGAGCCACCACCCTCCCGGAGTCTGAGTCAGGGCCTCGATGCGACCGCTGGCTGACCCTCGGATGGCCTCCCAAGTGATGCCATCCAGGCTTTGTGCGATGAAGCCACCGGCCCCCACAGCGACGACCTTTTCATTCCGGAAGCGGGTTATGGAGTAAAGCCGGCTAAGGTTCGCAGGGACGTCCGACCACTCATTGCCGGATTCGGAGACCACGATCCGCCCGAGACCGGAATCACCCCATTCCGACTGGCCGGCCACGACGGTCAGATTAGCGATCGACGTCACATCGCGGTACTCGGGCAGGAACTCCTCCGACATGATCGTCCATTCACGTCCATCCAGGGAACGAATGACCGTTCCGTACTCGCCGACCGCGAGGAAGGCCTCGTTGAGATAGCGCACCCCGAGCAGAGACTGAATCAGGCCGGATTCCACTCGGACCCAGTCGATGAGATTGGTCGACCACAGGATTTCCCCGGAGTCGCCCACCACGACGGTGGTGCTTGGGGAGTGGGCGATGCCGTTCAGATGGCTTTCTGTCCCTGATTTGCGCACCTCCCAGACTCCGGCTGGATTGCGCACTCGAATACCGCCGTTTTCTCCACAAGCCACCAGGACGCCCTGTTTTGAGGCAGCGGCACGGCAGTTCAAGGCGGATCCCATTTGAGTGCGAATCCAGGTCTTTCCGTCACTCGATCGCAGGGCGCGTCCCTCATGTCCCACGATGACAAACTCGCTGCGATCATAGGTCACGCTGTTCAGCCGATTGGTGACTCCCGAGTCTTCGGGAATCCAATCCACGCCGTTGGTGGAGGAGAGGATGGTGCCGGAGTCTCCGACCGCAATGAGTCGATCGTCCCCCGCGGTGATTCCGCGTAGCGTCGGCATGCTGGGCACTCTTCGCCAAGTAACCAGGGGATCCGCAGCGACGGCGGCGTTCCCTATTCCGGCACCGGCAAAGACCATGAAAACGATCACCGAGAAGAGGCGTGATAATTCTCGAGACCAGCGTGGGATTCGCGGAGAAACGCCCAGAGACATGACGAATTCTCCTCGTGCAGAATACGTCGGTCAAGGGTCGCGGGTCCGCGCCCAAACTCAGGCCTGCCGGTGCGATTGTGTACCTAAGACACACCACGGTTCGGGGAATCGTGCAGACTCTTCGCCATGATTGATCGTCCTGCTGTTCAGGAGTGCGAATCCGCGGATCCTTCGCCGTTACGGAAAGTGGATCGGTTGCTGACGAAACGTGAGCTGGCCGTCTTCCTCGGCCTCACGCCGCGCACGATCGAGCTCTACCAACGTCGGGGTCTGCCCTTCTACCGGGTGGGGCGCCGTCGGAACCGGTACGACCTGCTGGCGGTCCGGCGCTGGCTTCGCCGGGAAACCTGTCGCCTAGACGCCTGATTCGCTGGCGGAGGCGGTTGAAGACGGGGCCGAGTAGGACGCGTTGCGCCGTGACCTCCGGCCAACCGGCCGTGACGGCCTGTTCCAGGGTGCATTCATAGCGTGACCGCCGTGACTGAAGGCCGTGACGGGTGCGGTCACGCCCTTCGTCACGCCCTGTTTTCACGAAGTCACGCCCGCAAACCGGCACAGTCACGCGGCACGCTTCCGCCACCACGTCCGGAGGACCAGGCTTCGAAGAGGTCTCCGAAGATTCTGGAACGGAATGGGTTGTGGAGAGGTCTGAAACGGAAGGCGGGAGGGGAGACACAATTCCAGCAGTGGCAGCAGTGGTTGTGGGAACTTTCTGAGAGGTTTCTGGGGAGGTGAGAGTTTCTCCCAACCACTGCTGCCACTGCTGGAACTCCCCTCGGCCTGGCCGTGACTCGGCGGACATGACCTACGACAGAGGTCGAAATGTGGAGGGGCAGGGGACCGTGAATGCTCGAACGACATCCGCCCAAACGAAGCGGAGCGCTTTGGCGCCGAGACGAAGATGGGGGATCCGCCGCGCCCTGATGAGGTGCTCGATGTGGCGTTCGGTGACGCCCAGGCGCCGGGCGACCTCCGCCTTGTTCAGGATCTCGGAGCCGTCGGGGAGCTGCATCCCACCCGGCACAGGACAATGCGGGGCTCGATCGGTGGGAATCGGCTTGGCTCCGGGGGATTCGTCGTGGTTTGCGTTCACGCCGGTACTCTACCCAGCGCACTCGCTCACGAGGCGCGAGACGAAGGCACCATGCTTCGCTACTCGTGATCCATCATTCGCGGCGGGAGGTGAACGTCGCCCCGGCGCCGGGGAGAAACGATTGCGAGCCGAACGGACTCCGGCACAACCGGATGGACGCACCTTCGGCGATTCATCAGCCCCGAAGCCGCGCCGGGTGTAAGCGCGGTCAAGAGGCGGATTTTGGAGCCGCCGGCGCGTCCGGACTCGATGCCGGCATGACACCGAACCAGGCGGTGGCCTGCGCGGCCGTCACCAGCTCCCGATAGTGTCGGAAAATCATGGCGGGCGAATTGCCGGCTTCGAGGGCGACACGATCGACGCTTTGAACCTCGGCGAGCCGGTAGGAGATGTACGAGTGCCGGAGCGCGTTGTGCTTCCAGGGGACCCCGGCGGCCTGGGACAGCCATCCCACCTGTTTGGCCGAATTGGCGAAGGGCAGCACGCGGCCCGTCGGCTTTCGCAAGGGCGTCAGCCACGCCACCAGCGCCGGCAGCACGGGAACCAGGCGGCGCGAGGCCGTCTTGGCTTTGTCCGCACCCACCTCGATGAATCCGCGCTCCAGCTTCACATCCGCCCAATCGAGGCGCGACGTCTCGGCGGTGCGCAAACCCGCAAAGGCTCCGAGGGCAAGGTAGGGAATCATCTCCGGCTTCGCGGCGTTGAGAAAGCGGGTGAGTTCCTCCGGTGAGAAAATCTCGATTTTCGCGTCGTCCACCGGCGCGACGATCTCCAACTGGTCCGTCGCCAGCGGTCCGGGGGGAAGGTGGCCCCGTTTCTGGGCCCACTTCAGGAGGGTCCGGACGAGTCGCAAGGTGTTGTATCGATGGCGCCCTTGCTGGCCCAGGTTCGCGAGCCAGTCCTCAATCTGATCTGCCCGGACGTCGGCGACGTTCATGCGAAAAGCCTCGGAGAACCGCCGCAGGCGGCCCCGAAGGTCGCGCACGTAGTCGGGCGAAGCGCCGCGTCCGCGACGGGTGATGGCGGAGCGGGAGGCGATGAAGGCTTCGACCAGGCCGGAGACCGCGATGGGCGTGACCTTGGGACCTTGTTGGGATCGGAGCCAGGCGCGGGCGGCGTCCGTCAAGGAGACCGAGGCGGGGAGAATCTGCCGCGCTGCGAGGTAGTCGAGTCGGTCGGGGCCGATCAGGCTGATGGCATCGCCGGCCCCTTTGGCGATGGCGGCCAGGCGCTGGTGTGCCTCAGAGAGGGCCAGGTCGAAGGTCGGGAACGACCGCATGACGCGCCGCCCCTCGGTGTCGTACGTCGCCACCCGGAATTCGACACGATCCGTGCGGTCCAGCCGGTAAATGGTGGCCCGGCCGCTCTTCTTTTGGAGGACGAAGGGGAAGCCGGCGCTGGAAGTGGGGTCCACGGCCCTCATGGGCCCGATTTTGTGTGCAATCTTTGTGCAAACGCAACCAAATCGACCTAAGTCGTTGGTAATGATGGTGGAGGCGGCGGGAGTTGAACCCGCGTCCCATGGTCGGCTCACAAGCCACGACTACATGCTTATCCGGAGGAGAGTATTCCGCCGCGCGATAACGCCCCGGC
>JADLFD010000040.1 GCA_020845805.1 Verrucomicrobiales bacterium
GAAGACGTTGTGGAAAAAGTGACTCATCAGCTTGCGCATGCCGGGAGCGTCCTTGCAGTTCACGTGCCCGGCCTTGCTCGGCGGCGAGGCATAGACCTGCGACTGGATCGAAGGCGACCCCAGGAGCAGCACACCCTGATGATTGAGGGAGGCCGCCATGTTGCCCACAAAGCGCAGTTCGTCCTCCACCGGGATGTGTTCGATCACATCGACCGCGTACGCGCCGTCAAAACCCTCGGCCAGGGGACCGGCCAGCATGTCGTGCTGGCGGTACTGGATCGGCCACCGTGCATCGCCCGGGTTCTGCCGCTCGCGGTTGCGCCGGATGAACACGTCATCGAAGTCGGAGGCCACGACCTCCCGCACCTCCTGCCGCACCACGCGCGCGCCAAAGCCATCCGCGCAGCCCACCTCGAGCACGCGGTCCATGCCCGAGAACATTTTGGACACGAACTTGTAGCGCGAGAGCACGAACAACAGGCGGCGCGGATCATCGCGCCACACCTGGCTGCTCATCAGCCCCAGACGTTCCAGTCCTTCCTTCTGCTCCAGCTCCAGCAGGAACTGGTACTGCGACTCCTTGGTTTGTTCGCTCATGACGGGATCACTCGAAATAGATGAAGGACCAGTCGCCGGTATAGCCGCACAGGCGGAACCACCACTCCCACTCCGGCGGGGTGTAGAACCCCTCACAGGTCAGCTGCCAGTACAGCAGGTTCACCTTCTCCTCCTCGTTGCGATACGACTCCACGCACAGGTACCGGTGCTGTCGGCCCACGCGCTGCATCTCGCGCAGCGCCTTTTCCAGGTCGTAGCAGTAGAGGTTGTGGAAGGTGTTGATAGAGATCACCAGGTCGAACGAGCCGTCCGCGAACGGCAATTGGTTCGCATGGCCTTCACGCAGGAAAGGACGCACCTCCTCCTTGGAGTTTTCGATGGCATAGCGTGAGACATCCAGGCCGCACACCTCCACGCCCGGCACCGCCTGAGTGAAGTCGTAGAGCAGAAAGCCCTTGCCGCAGCCGATATCGAGGATGCGGTCCCCCGGCTTGATGCCGTAGTGCTTCACCATGGCATCCGCCACCGCCCGCCAGCGGCCGTCATACTTCATGCCGCCGTACCCGACCTTGCGGTCGCCGTCCCAGTAGTCCTTCCCGAACTGCCGCGCCAGCTTCGCGGCTTCGGCCTTCGGATACTCGTTCACGCGCGCGAGATAGTCGCGCTGGGTGCGCTTGTGCAGAACGCTGATGAAATCGACGTGCGCCATATCGGTCGCGGGAATCAACGCAGAGTTTCGGCCCCAGGGCCAGTCGCAGAATCCATCACCCGATGCGACCCCACGTCTCACGCGCTGCGCGCAGTCGGAAACAAGCCTTGTCCAGTTGCGCCCGCTTGCGCGATTCAACCGCCTCCGCGCCATGCGCAAAGGCGCGGCGCGCGCGGTCGCCGCGCAGAAACTCATTCAGGATGATGCAGCACCACTTGATCTGGTAGGCGGGGAAAAGCCGGCGTGCGCGTGCCTCCAACCCCTCGAGCCCAGGTATTCCCCGCTCCAGCGCCCCCACCAGCGCCGGCCAATGGCGCCAGTCCACCGGCACCTGCGGTTGGCAGAAGAAATCACAGACCAGCTTCGCCGGGTCATCCCATCCGGCGTACTCGAAATCCAGGAACCGCAGCCGCCCGTCGGCCGCCAGCAACGCATTGTGATACCCGAAGTCCGAGGGCGAGATCACGCGCGCGGCGAGAGGTAATTCTTCCGCCGTCGGACCGCGTCGCAGCTCGGCGCCCACCTCCTGCCAGGCCGGCACCAGTTCCTCGCGCACCAAGGAAGCCGCCTCCTGGTCCAGTTCGGACTCCGGACTCATCTCCCGCAACCTCGTCACCCGCCGTTCCACGCAGGCCAGGTGCGCCGCCACGCTGAAGCATGCTTCCGACGCCGCCGGGATTCCCGCGGCACCCGGCTCGAAGCGCGAGGCGTTCAGGGCCATCACCAACTCGGCCGCCTCGTTCACGCGTGTTGCGTCCACGTCGCGCGCCTCGAGCTTGCGGCCTTCGACCTGCGCAAAAAGCCCGAGTCGCGCTTCCGCATCCCAACCCAATGGCTCCGGCACGCTGCGCAGTCCGTGATCCCACGCCCAGGTGTAGAACGCGCGCTCGGCACCAAACCGGTCGCGCGTGTCGGCGGGATGATGGAAGTAGCGCTTCAGCACGCGGGTGGTTCCCGCACTGCGCACGAGGAAGACGCGGTTGTTGGCGCCCCCCGGCAACGGCGTCCAGGCCACCGGCTCCGGCAGGCCGCAGCGCGCCAGGAAGGCGCGCACGCGGGCGTCGTGCGCCTCGTCCCCGGATCCGCCCCCGCTCACCCCGCCCGTCATGGTCACCGACGTCGCGTCCGCCGTGCGCAGACCCAGTGCCTCGCCGGCGTCCTCCCAACGGCCAAGCCGATGAAACCGCGTCTCCTCGCGATAGAGATCATTCGGGTCAAACAACCATCGCTCCACCCCGGCGGGGAACGACGCTTCGCCCAGGAACTCGGGAAGATCATCGATGAAATGCGTGCAACCCCAGGCCCCGATGCGCTCGAGCTTGGCCTGCTTGGTGAGCTCGAAGAACACGTGATCGCGAGGCAACCCGATGCGCGCGGAATCAAAGAATCCTTCCTGCTCCAACCAGCCCCATGCCGCCGCATGCAGATCATGCTTCTCGCCAAGAAATGGATGCCGCGTCTTGTGACTGATGATCGCGACCGGGATGCCGGCGGTGCGCACCGCACGGACGAATTCCAGGACGCCAGGATACGCGGCCGCCTCGCCCAACCGCGGGCCGTACACGCGTCCCTGCATCTCGGTCCACACTTCCTCGCGCCCCATGGCGCGCAGGTGATTGCGCACGTCGGACTTGGTCGCCGGCAGATCCGCA
>JADLFD010000041.1 GCA_020845805.1 Verrucomicrobiales bacterium
AGGTATTCCACCACGTTGGCCACGAACATCGGGAACGACACGCGCAGGGGCCAGGTGCTGCGCAGCACGTCGAACCCCACCCAGACCACGCGCCGGCGCCCCTGATCCCCGGCCACCAACAGCGGCCCCTGCGTGGTAGCGGCCACTACCTCGCCCCACGGAGGCGCGCGAATCCCCGCCGCCTCGGCCACCTGCACGTTGTCGAGATTCACGAATCGAAGCAGGGGATGCGCCGTTCGCCATTCGACGATGGGCGGTGCGTTGAGCGCGGCGATCTCGTCGAACCAGCCGGGAGCCGACGTGCGCAACGCGAGCGTGTTCACCTCCGGCCACCGCGTCGGGGTCACCGCGTCCAGCACCACGAAATCCCAGTCCGCATCCTCGCCCGTCATGTCGGCCGCCACGGTCAGTTGCACCGTGCCCGCGGATCGCAGGGCCTTCTCCAGAAACCGGTTCCCGCGGGTGACGAGCAGCACCCGCACCGGCTGCGGCAGCAGGCTCATCACCGTGGCCTGGTTGTCGGAGGGCAAATCGTCGGCCGCGGTATGCCGCACGGTGTACAAGCCGTCACGCTCCTGGTTCACGATGAACACCAGCGGTTCCGATTCCCCGGGGGCCACCGTCACCTGCTGCGCGTCCACCACCTCGCCGTCGAAGCGGAGTTCCACCTGGGTCTGGATCTCGGCCGGACTCAGGTTCGCCAGCGCGGTGAAGACGGCGCGCTGCTGCGGGTTCTCGGGATTCGCCCGCACCTCCAGCGAGGAGAAGGCCACATTGTGGCGGCGCACCCCGACGCGGTGGAACACGAGCGGCAGGTTGCGATTCTCGAACTCGTCGAGCAGGCCGACGGCCCCGTCGCTGAACAAATGGATCTCCGGGTCCGCCACGTCGCGGATGAGGCTCTCCGCCATCTTCAAGGCCTCCCCCACGCGGCTGCCGCCGTCGGTCACCACGCAGGACTCCAACGCACGGCGCAGCGCGGCGCGATCGCTGGTCGCGGACTGCCGCACCTCGGTGCGCGGCCCCGCCTGCAGGAGCACCATGCGCTGGCCCGGCTTCAGACTGTCGATCCACTTTCGCGCCTCGGAACGCGCCGCTTCAAATCGCGATGGCTCCACGTCCCGGCTCTGCATCGAGGCCGAGGCGTCCAGCACGAGAATGCGCAAGCTGCTGGGCCGCTCCTGTCCCGGCAGGAACGGACGCACCAGGGCCCCCACCGCCAACAGCAGCAGGAGCAATTGCAGCAGCAGCAACCAGGTCCATCGCAGTCGTTGGAACGGCGCGTTGGCCTGAGTCTCCGCCAGGTACCGCCGCCACAACACGGTGCTGGGCACGCGCAACACCACTCGCCGCCGCTTCAACAGATAGAACAGGATCACCACCGGCAGGGTGAGCCCAAAGGCCAGCGCCCATGGCGTGAGCGCACTCATCCCAGGACGCGCTCCTGCCTGAGGTCCTTCAACAACACCGTTTCCAGGGACTCATCCGAGGTCACTCGGAAATAGCGTACACCGCGGTGGCGACAATACTCCCGCAGGGTCTGCGTGTAGTCCTCCACCACCTGCCGATAAGCCTTCAATCGGAACCGGCCGAAGGTGACCTCCTCCTCCGCCGCGGATTCAGAATCCACCAGTCGCAGGTCCCCGAAGGTCGACGGATTCAACTCCTCCGGCGCGAGGATCTGCACGAGATGCACATGAAAACCCCGGGCCACCAGCGCATCCAGACCCGCGGCGTACCCGGCCGGATCGAGCACATCGCTCAGCACCACCGCCACCCCCGCCTGCCGGACCTCCCGCGCGCCGCGCTGCAGCGCCGGATTGAACTCACCTGCCCCACCCGACCGCAGCAGCGTCAACTGCTCCAGGTAGGCGAGCGCGGATTTCTTGCCGCGCACCCCGCGCAAGGCCGCGCGCGCCGAGGCCTGGGCGGCATCGCCCGCCGGTGCTTCGGGGAACACGCGCACCGTGACGCGATCGAATCCGCACAAGGCCACATAGCCCAGCCCGGCCGCCAGCCGCCGCGCGAAGTCGAACTTGGAGGGCGTTCCGAAGGCCATGGACTCGCTCGCATCGAGGAAGATCTGGACCGGCAGTTCGCGCTCTTCCTCGTACAACTTCACGAACAGGCGGTCGAGCCGACCGAACAGGTTCCAGTCGAGATAGCGCAGGTCATCGCCCAGGACGTAATTGCGATGGTCGGCGAACTCCACCGACTGCCCGCGCGCCTTGCTGCGACGTTCGCCGCGCGAGGCGCTGCGGGAACGACGCCGCGCCAGCATCTCGAGTTGCTCGAGCTGATGGAGCAGCCGGGCGCTGAGCAGCGGTTCACTCACGGCATGGGTCCAGGGTGGAAGCTTCCCCGGCATTCAACTGTGACCACCGGCAATGGGGAAGGAAGAACCATGCCGGTTTCGCGCGATAACGAGGACGAGGCACGCCCCGCCCCGGAACGATCCGGGACATGGATGGCCCCTTCCCAACCGTCGAGCCCACTGCCAATCTTAACCCGCCCCGCCCATGCCCGCACCGTCTCCCACCTCGTCCACCCCCGACGACGGCCCACACGCCGCCGTCGCCGCCGGCCGCGCCTTCGGCCTCGGCCTCGCGGAGCGACACATCTTCCTCTGCGTCGAACCGGCCGAGGCCAAATGCGCCCCCCGCGAGGCGGGTCTCCGGGCGTGGGACCACCTCAAGCGGCGGTTGAAAGAGCGGGGCCTCGCCGGGCCGTTGCGTTGGGTGCATCGCTCCAAGGCCGGATGCCTGCGCGTCTGCGTGGAGGGCCCCGTGGCGGTGGTCTATCCCGAGGGAGTCTGGTACCGGCGGTGCACTCCAGAGGTCCTGGACCGGATCGTCGAGGAACACCTACTGGGAGGACGCGTGGTGCACGAACACGTGTTCGCGGTGGCGCCGCTCCCCGGAGCTCATTGACCCGAGACACCCGACGACCGGAGCAAACTCCGGAATCCGCGGCTCAGCCAGCCGTTTCCGGCACGGACGGGCACGGGTTGTCGGAGGCTCCGTTCCCGGCAGCGCTGCTCGCGGCCGCCGGATTTGCGCCGCCCTCCAGTTTCTCCAACTCCGCACGCAGCATGGGCAGCAACGCGGCGAACCGCCGCGCATTGGCGTCGTTCAGCGAGGCCAGCTGCTCATGGCCTTCCAGGCTGAGGCGCAGGATGCCTTCCTTGGAGAGATTCTCGTCCGGCACGCTGAGGCTTTTCAACGTGGCCAGGCCGCCGGGATCCACCTCCGCAAACCGGTGCCGCACGCACAGCGTCTCCAGCAGTTCCCCCACCGTGCCGTTCACGCCGCACAACGCCACGCGCAGCGGTTTCCGGCCTGGAACCAATTTCTGCACGCGGGTGGCCAGGCGCAGCAACACGCCGGCAAAGGTGCTGTCCACCCGCGGGCACGCCGAGAGATCGAGCACCAGCGTGGCATACCCGCCACCTTCGAGGCGCTCGAGCAGCATCTCGAAACGGCCGCTCTCCCGACAAATGCCCGGGCCCTCGACCCGGACCACGGCGAGATCGCCATTCCCGAAAGCGGGGAACTGCGTGCTGGACTGCGACGTACTCATGCGCGGCAGGAACGGCCTGCACCCTCAAACTAAGCGTGACCTCCGCGCGCATCAAGCCGCGGTTGGCGCGCCGCAGGCGTGGGCGCACCCGGCCGATCCCCGAGGATCACCCGCGTGATCGCGAGCTGAAACACCAGGTCGGTCTCCATGCCGCTGCCCACCAGTCGGCGGTTGGCTTGCAATAACTCTTCCATGGCCGACACCAACTCCTCGGTCGTGTAGTGCGTGGACTGCATCGCGGCACGAAACAACACGTACGCGTTGATCACCGCCGGGTTGTAACGCTTGTCCACTGGCAACCGGTCCGGCGGCAACTGCTTCAACTGCGCCGCGAAGGCCCGGTAATCCTGCAGGGGCCGCAACAGACCCTCCTTGATCATCTCCCGGGCCAGCAACATGACCCGGAATTTGCTGATTAGCCCATACAGCAGGCCGATCGCACTCCTCTGCTTATCGGTCTGCAGCGCCCAAAGTTCATCGCGCAAATGACGCAGTGCTTCGGCCAGCTTCCGCTCGGCCACCGCATCGGCGAAGGCAAACGCCCTCGCATTCCGACCGCGCGTCACCACCGCCTCAACATCCGCTTCGACGATCTCCACCCGGTCGCCGACGTACGTGGCCAGCTTCTGCGATTCCGAAGCCAGTTGCCTCGCCTGCGGCCCGACGCGCTCGACCAGCGCGGCCAGCGGCTCCCCGCGAATGCGTTTCCCCAGCGCTTTCAACTCGTTCTCCGCCATCGACTCGGCCTTGTCCTGCCAGTCGCGATCCTCGGCGGTCAGTCCGGGCAAGTGCTCCGCTTGAGCGATCTTGTCCAGGGTCTTGTAGAAGGAGCGGCGGCGATCGACTTTCCCCGCCGAGATCAACATCCGTACGCCCGTCCAGCGGAACGCCCCCAACTCCCGCGCGAACTCCGCCAGGGCCTCCACCACGGTGGCCGATTCCGACACGCGATCCTCCCCCAGGAAGGTGCAGTCCTTGAGCCAGATGGATTTGAGGCCGCCGAAGAAGGGCAGCGTCTGCAGCGCCTCCCGCACCTTGGCCAGGACTTTGAGCGCCTCGTCCACCGTCCCCGCCGTCCCCTCGATGGTCTCCAGATCAGCGCCCGGATTCTCCCGCGTCCAGTCCGCGAACAACTGCCGCGACCGCCGCTGCACGGCGTAGTCGTCCTCCCCCCAGATGAAATGCAGGGGTATCGAAGTGGCCGCCTCGCGCTCCGGCATTACTCGTCCTCGCCCTCGGAGGGATCCTGCTGGCGCGCCTGATTGAACTGTTCCAGCAGCGCCGACATGTCCTCGACCTGCTCAAACAGCGGGCCTGCCACATAAATCGGACGTCCATGCGCCACCGCCAGAGCGATGCAGTCGCTGGGACGCGCATCCACCTCCAGCAGCTTCACGCCCAGTTCGTTCTCCTCCTTGAGGATCAGCCGCGCAAAGTAAGTCGAGTTGCGGAGATCCGAGATGACCACCCGCTCGAGTTGGATGCCGAACCCCTTGAAGATGCTGCCCATCAGATCGTGGGTCAGCGGCCGCTCATTGGCCACCTTGCCCAGGTAGTTCGAAATCACGCGGCCCATGCCGCCCTCCACTTGGATGATGAAGACCTTGTCCGTGTTCCCGATGAAGATGGCGATGCCGCCATTGGCAGGCACGATGCCGCGGATGCGAACGGGCACCACATCGCTCTTCATGGGAAGGAGTGTGCGAGCCGAGCTCGGCAAAAAGCAAGCGGCGCGCCGGCCCCGGTTCCTCGCGTAGGCGAAGCCCGGGGACCGCTGCGAAAACGGTCGATCACTTGGCCGACAAGGCGGCTTCGATGGCCGCCGTCACTTCGCCGGCATCCGGCGCGGTCCGCGGGCTGAATCGCTTCAGGACCTTGCCGTCGGCGGTGACCAGGAACTTGCCGAAATTCCACTCAATATCCCCCGGGAACGCAGCACCAGGTCCCGTCAGACCGGCATAGAGCGGATGCTGCTCCGGTCCCTTGACGTGAACCTTGCCCATCAGCGGGAAGGACACGTCGTACTTGGATTTGCAGAACTCTTTGATCTCCTCGGTGGTTCCCGGCTCCTGCGCACCGAAGTCGTTGCAGGGGAATCCCACCACCGAGAAGCCCTGGTCCTTGTACTTGCGATGCAGCTTCTCCAGCGCCTCGTACTGCGGGGTCAGACCGCACTTGGACGCCACGTTCACCACCAGCATGACCTTCGCTTTCTGAGCCTTGAGGGTCGTGGGCTTGCCGTCGATGTCCTGGACGGGAACTTCGGCGAGCGTGATCGCCGCACCCAAAGCCGCCACCGCGGTGAGAGCAGAAGCCATAAAATAGAGTGTCTTGCGCAGGTGCATGGGCCGAGAAGATGGCGCCATGCCTCCGACTGTCAACCACGCCGGTCTTCCCCGCGGCACGAGAGGCCCCCCGCTCAGTCAGTATCGTCCGCCGGATGCAACTCGACCCCCTGCACCCCGTCCACCCGGTTCAAGGCCCGCACCACCTCGCCCGGACTCGAGGTCCCGCGAAGCGTCACCCTCCAAACCAGTTCGATGGCCGAACCCTGCTTCGCCGTCGAGGCCCCCATGCTGCGCCAGCGGGTCAGGTGCTCCGCAAAAACCCCCCGTTCGAGCACCGTGCCGTCCTGACCCAGGCCCAGCTTGATGGTGAGGTCATGGCCGGCGTCGTCCACCGACTCCCCGAACCTCCCCGGAGCCATCAGCCACGCCGCGACTCCCGCCACCACCACCGTGGCCCCGGCCACCAACGCGTGCCCTGCTCCGACCGCCATGCCCACCACCACCACGAAAATGACGAAGGCCGTGTCCCGGGTGTCGCGCACCACGGTCCGGAACCGCACGATGCTCAGCGCCCCCACCAGGCTGAACGCGCGCGCCATGCTGTCGCCAATCACCTGGGTCACCGCGCAGATCAGCACCGCCAGCATCACCAGGGTCGCAGGCAGACTCTCCGTGCCATGCACCCCGCGCGCCCGGCGGTAGATCCAGGCCACCAATCCGCCGCCCAGCAAGCCCATGACCAGGCGAAGCGCCAGCACGCGCACCGGGACCTCGGGACCGGCCACCACCGCATTCTGAAGTTGTTCAAACATTCGGCTCAAGACCCCGCCGGCGGCAACGGCACCAGCCCGCAGGAGCTCACGCCCGTGCGATACTTGGAAAACGACGCCGGCACCAGCCATCCCTTCTCCACCAACCCGCGCACCGACACCGGCAGCGCCGTGGCGAACTTCACTTCCACCAATCCGTCCCCGGCGAAAAGATCCCCCGACGACACCAGCCGCGGCACCGCAATACCCCCGGGCGGCACGGCCCGCAAATCACGATCCAGTGTCATGCGAAACCGCTCCTCGGCCTCCTCACCGAAACGCGCGAGCCGCTCGTAACTCATCGCCACCGCCGGCTGCAGGCGGCGCACCGCCAGCCGGTGATGAAACCAGGCGCCCGCCCACACCGCGCCATTGGCCTCCGCCTTCAAATGCTCCATCTCCTCCATCGCCACCGCCACGCGCCGCTTCCGCACGATGCCCTCGCGCTTCATCTTGCGCTCCAGAAACACGACGCCGGCGTCGTTGTAGCGACGGATGCGAAACTTCGCGCGCGCGTACGAGCCGCGCCGATGAAAGACATCCCACGACGGGGTGTCCAGATACAGACTCTGCACGAGATACAAATCCCCGTGCTCTCCGGTCCCGTGCGGATCCGCGCGCAGCTGAGCCCGCATCCACGCGCTCACCGCCGCAAAATCCTGCCCGCGCACACGGAACTTCAGTTCGTACACGCCGCTTTCCCGCTTCGTCGTCATGTTGCGTTTTCCACCGCTCACTCCCCAAGAAATCTCATGCTTATGGCTGAGGCCGCGGACCGAGTGCCCCCGCCGGACGCGTCGCTCCGGGGCCTGGTCCGCCCCCGGCACCGCCGGGACCGCCCGGCCCTCCGAGGCCCGGCATCAGGCCACGCACGCCCTCGCCCACTTCGTCCACGCCCAACGTCCCGTTGTGATCCGCATCCCATTTCGTCCACCAACGTTCAAACATCCCACGCACTTCCCCCGGTGTCAGACTGCCGTCTGCATCCTGATCCCCCGCCTGCAGGTAGACCGGCGCCAAAAACATCCCCGGCCCGCCGCCCATCATGGGATTCGCCGCCGGTGCTTGACGGAGTTTCATCGACGACGCGTTTCCAGGACCCTGACCCATGGGGCGAAGGTTGCGATTGATTCCATCGGCGATCTGCTGCCGTGTCGCCATCCCCACCTTGTTCGTGTCCCAACGCGCGTACCACACGCCGGCGATTCCCAGAAACTCATCGCGATCCAGGTCGCCACTCCGGTTCTGGTCGCCGTCGTCCAGAAAAGGCTGCGCCATGAATCGCGCCATACCCCCGCCTTCGCGCCCCCCAGGACCCCCAGGGCCACCTGGACCACCCGGCCGGCCCCCAGGTCCCCCGGGCCGTTGGCCCGGCGGCGGGCCGCCGCCAAAATTCATGCCCTCCAGCCGTTCCCCCTGCGACCGGCCGGCCAGTTGGTCGAGCACCGAGGCCCCGCGTCGTGACACGAACTCCAGGAACGGCAAACCGCCGAAGCCCACGCCTCCAAACCCTGTCGCCGCTGGCGCCGGCGCTTTCGCCCCCGCCGCCGGCGGGTACACGGCACTTTCAAACGCCGCCCAGCGCTCCGCCCCCTCCTCCAGAATCGCCGGTTTCAGGACCGGAGCCAGGGTATCCACCCACGAACGGACCGCCGCCACGGACATCGGCCCCTCCACCAACCGCTTCAGTTCGGCGCGGTATCGGGCCTGCACCGACGGCACGGCGAGACATCGTTGCACCAACCGGTTCTCCCCCTGCCAGGGTTCGGCGATGGACAACGCCACCCGCGACTCGGGCGTACCCACAAAAGGAAACGTGCCCCAGCCCAAATCCAGATCCCAGATCCACCAGTGCATCCGCCCGGACTTCGGCTCCAGATGCGTATAAAAGTTCTGGCCCATGCCCAGGACGGAATCGAGGTTCGACAGCGCCACATTGAGCGCCAGGAACAGGGCGGTGTTCTCGACGTTCATCCATCGATCCACCCAGGCCGCGAACGCGTCGTCGCTGCCCTCATTGAGGACCTTGAGAAACTCCACCGCCCGGGCCTGCAGCTCCGGGGTGCCCTCCGTCTGCGCGTTCAACGCCGCCTCGTGCTCCTTCCAGGTCGTCCCACGCAGATTGAAACTGTCGCGCGTACCGGGCTTCAGCAGCAATCCGCCGCCGTCCCCGAACCAGTTGGCCAGGAAATGCTCATCCACCTGCTCGGTGACGGTGTAGAGACCGAGGTAATGACGCTCGTGCCGTCCCTGAATGGTCAGGTAGACCTTCGCGTAAGTCGTGCGTGGCGCGGGCAGGCCCGCCGACCTCGCCACGGCGTAGCCGAGAGATTCGCGCAGGAAGCTGGCGTCATACACGGCGTTGTGGAAATTCAGCGTGGTCAGCCCCTGGAACCGTTGCGCCTTGTCCTTCCGATCGAACCGCACCTTGAAGGGGCGCTTGTCGGACATCTGCGATCCCATGTAGGTGCCGTTGCCCTTGTAGCGCAGGCCGACGTCGGAAAACGTGCGTCCATCGATCTCCATCGAAGCCTTCACCTGCGGAAACTCGAGCCCCATCATAGCTGCCAGCCCCGGCCTGCCCCCCGCGGGCCCGCCGCCCATGCCGCCCGGTCCTGGCCCAGTCGGCGCTCCACGCTTCGGCTCCATGGCCTCCCAATCGGCCGCCGTGACTTCCCAATGCACGGTGTGCACCGCCGACCAGCGGAAAAAATCGGAGGCCTCATCCCGTGGCCCGTCCACTCCCTGCGCCGCCCACGTCGACGCCGACGTTGCGGCATACCCGGCGGTGCCCAGCAGGCTCGGGTCGGACCCGATCCAGGCTGAGGCCAACACCAGGGCCATCCCACGCCACCGCCTCAACCTCAGGATCAACATGGTGCGTATCGTCCGCGGAACCCGCCCCACCGCCAGCCGGCAGTGATGGACGCAGGTTGCTCCGTGACGAATGTGTAACGAAGCGTGACCGGGGTGCAATCCCGCCGAGGCGTCCAGGCACTCGCCGAAAGCGCTCCCCGGGCCTATCCTCGGCCCTGCGCATGAAGCCGTTGCCGATCCTTCCCGCCCTCGCCGCGATCCTCAGCACCGCGGGGTCACTCGTCCCACTCAGCCTCCCTGCCGCAACGACCCCTGAACCGGCGCCAAGATTCTCCGTCGCGCACTTGGATCCCTCCACCAGTCCGCGTACGAATTTCTTCCAGTTCGCCAACGGGACCTGGGTGAAGAACAACCCGGTGCCCGCCGACAAATCCCGCTGGGCCAGCTTCGACGAACTCGCCCAACGCAACTGGACCCTCGTCCGCGCCCTGCTCGAGAACGCGGCGGCGCCGGACTCCGCACCCGCCGGAACGCCCCAGCGTCAGGTCGGCGATTTCTACGCCTCCGCCCTCGATACCAACCGCCTCGAATCCCTGCGGCTCGCTCCCATCCAACCGGAGCTGAAGGCCATCGCCGCCCTCCGTGACGCCACCGATGGCGCTCGGCTCGTGGGGGATTGGCACCGACGCGGCCTGTCGGCGGGCTTCGGGTTACGGGTCGGCCCGGATGCACGGGATTCCGGCACGTACGCCCTCTACCTCACGCAAGGCGGTCTCGGGCTTCCGGACCGTGACTACTACCTCACCGAGGGCTTCGCGTCGCAACGCACCGCTTACCTCCAGCACCTCGCGGCCCAACTCCAACTCCTGGGCCAAGACGCCACCACCGCCCGAACCGACGCCGAAGCCATTCTCGCGCTCGAAACGGCCCTCGCCAAATCCAGCCGGTCGCGCACCGAACTGCGCGATCAGGAGAAGAACTATCACCGGCACACCCCCACGGAATTGAAAACGCTCGCGCCCAACCTCGATTGGGACGCCTATTTCGCCGCGGCCGGGATCCGCGAACCGGCCTTCGTCGTGGTGGGGCAGCCCGAGTTCTTCGCCACGCTGAGCCGGCTCACCCCGGAACAGGATCCGCTGCATTGGATGGCCTACCTGCGCTGGCACCTGATCCGCAACACCAGCCCGTATGTTCACGCGGCCGCGGCGGACGAAAACTTCCGCTTCTACGGAACCGTGCTGCAAGGGCAGCCCCAGCCCGAACCACTCTGGCAACGCGCCGCGCGCGTCATCGACGGCGGTTTCTCCGGCGCCGGACTCGGCGAGGCACTCGGCCAGATGTTCGTGGAGAAACACTTCCCGCCCCAGGCCCGCGAACGCATGTCGCAGATGGTCGCGCTGCTGCGCGAGGTGTTTCAGGAACGCCTGGCCCGCCTCCCCTGGATGTCCGAAACCACCCGCGCCGAAGCACGCCGCAAGTTCGATCGTTTCACCCCCAAGATCGGGCACCCAGACAAGTTTCGGGATTACTCCCGCGTCGCCATCCGACGCGACGATTTCCTCGGCAACGTGCAGCGCGCCGCCACCGCCAATTTCGAACGCAACGCCGGCCGCATCGGACAGCCCGTCGATCGTTCCGAGTGGGGCATGACCCCCCAGACGGTCAACGCCTACTTCAGCCCGACCCAGAACGAAATCGTCTTCCCCGCCGGCATCCTGCAGCCGCCCTTCTTCGATCTCGCCCTGGATGACGCGGTCAATTTCGGTGCCATCGGCTCGGTGATCGGCCACGAAATCTCGCACGGCTACGACGACCAGGGGCGCAAGTATGACGCCGCCGGCAACCTGCGCGACTGGTGGACCGCCCAGGACGCCGCCGAATTCGATCGTCGCGCCGCCAAGCTGGTGGACCAGTTCAACGCCTACGAACCGCTGCCCGGCACCCGCGTCAACGGCCGCCTTACCCTGGGCGAGAACCTCGCCGACGTGGCCGGAGTCAGCATCGCCTACGAAGCGCTCCAGCGTTTCCTTCAAAGAAATCCGCAGCGTCGGCAAAACGTGGACGGTTTCACGCCCGAACAACGGTTCTTCCTCGGCTTCGCCCAGGCCTGGCGCGTCAATACTCGCGAAGCGGAACTCCGTCGCCGACTGGTGGTCGACTCCCACGCGCCCCCGCAGTTCCGCGCCTTCGGACCGCTCGTCAACCTCGCCGAGTTCCACGCCGCGTTCGGCATTCAGCCCGGCGATCCCATGTTCAAAGCCCCCGAGGATCGCGCCCAGATCTGGTAACCCCGCCGCCCCCACTTCACCCCGTTCCCCGCACGCCATGCCCTCCTCCCCCGTCCCGCCACGGCGACGCCACCGAAGCCTGCTCCTGCTCGGCCTCCTGACCATTGCCTTCCCCCTCGCCGCCCCCGCGCAACTCGTCATCTCCGAGATCATGGCGTCCAACTCGAAAACGCTGCTCGACGAGGACCAGGAGCCTTCCGATTGGATTGAAATCGCGAATCCCACCGACACGGCGGTGTCGCTCCTCGGTTGGTCGCTCACGGATTTCAAAGCGCTCCCCGCCAAGTGGGTGTTCCCCGACGTGACGGTGCCCCCCCACGGGTTCCTGGTGGTCTTCGCCTCCGACAAAAACCGCACCGCCTCCACTCCGCTCCACACCAACTTCCGCTTGTCCTCCGAAGGCGAATTCCTCGGCCTCTTCCCGCCCGCCGCCACCCAGCCCGCCTTCGCTCTGGACCCGGCTTTCCCCGCGCTGGAAGCCGATCAATCCTACGGCCTCCCGCTGGTCTCCAGCAGCGAGGATCTGCTCGCCAGACACGCCGTGTCGGTCCTAGTGCCAGACACCGCCTCCGACCTCGCCGCGGATTGGACCCAACCCGCGTTCGTCCCCGCCGCCACCTGGAAATCCTTCCCGGGCCTCGGCCTCGGTTTCGATTCCATCCCCGCGCCCTCCAACGCCTCGTCCAACCTCGCCCTCCGCGGCACCGCCACCCAATCCACCACCGGCTTCGGCGCCGACGCAGCCTTCGCCATCGACGGCAATCCCGACACCTTCACCCATACCGCGACCGAGGATGTGGCGTCGGTCTGGCAACTCGACCTCGGCGCCGATGTCGAAGTCGCGCGCCTGATCCTCCGCAACCGCGCCAACTGCTGCCAGTCCCGCCTCCGCGATATCACGGTCTCCCTGCTGGCCGCCGACGGTCGCGTCCTCTGGACCTCGCCGCTGCTCAATTCCGAAAATGCTCTGAACAGCCCGGCCGCTCTCGAACTCGACCTGCTCGATCTCAATGACGGCCCCCTCACCGCTCGCACGGTGCGCGTCGCGCGAACCCCGGATCCCGATCTCTCCGGCTCGGGCGGCGTCGGGAATGACGACGAGGACAACGTCCTCTCGCTCGGGGAAGTCGAGGTGTACGGCATCGATGCCATTTCCTACGCGCCCTGGATCCGCGGCGATCTGACCGCGTCCATGCTCGGCCGCCAGACCTCCGCCTTCGCCCGGGTCCCCTTCGTCCTCGATCCCTCTCAGAACCTGACCCAACTCACGCTCGAACTGCGCTACGACGACGGGCTCGCCGTGCACCTCAACGGCACGCCCATCGCCCAGTTCAATGCCCCCTCCGCCGCCACCTGGAACGCGGCCGCCACCACCGAGCGCGCCAAATCCAATGCGGTCCAAACGGTCGCCCTCGACCTCCTCGCACATCGCAACCTCTGGCTCCAGGGCACCAACGTCCTCGCGTTCCACCTGCTCAACGCGTCCGCCAACGACCCTGACCTGCTCCTCGACGCGCGCCTGCTCGCCACCGTCGAGGGCCGGACCTTTACCGCGTTCCTCGACGCCCCCACTCCCGGCGCCGCCAACACCACGGGCTGGAACCTCGGTCGCGTCGCCGACACCCGCTTCAGCGTCAAACGCGGCTTCTTCCAGGAGCCCTTCGATCTCGAGATCACCACCGACACGCCAGGCGCCGAGATCCGCTACACCCTCGACGGTTCGACACCCTCCGCATCCCGCGGCACGAACTACACCGGCCCGCTCCGTATCACCACCACCACCGTGGTCCGCGCCGCCGCCTTTAAACGCGACTTCCGCCCCACCAACGTCGATACCCACACCTTCCTCTTCCCCGCACAGGTGGTGCAGCAACCGGCGCGTCCGGCCGGGTTCCCCGCCACCTGGTCCAGCGTCTCGGCGGACTACGCCATGGACCCGCGCATCACCACCGCCGCCGCCTTCGCCCCCCAGTTCCCCGCCACGTTGCGCGCCCTCCCCACCCTCGCCCTCGCCCTGCCCCAGGAGGATTTCTTCGGCCCCACCCGTGGCATCTACGCCAATCCCGAACGCAACGGTGCCGACTGGGAACGCGCCACCTCCCTCGAATGGATCGATCCCGATGGCTCCACACGCTTCCAGGTGGACGCCGGACTCCGTATCCAGGGCGGTTACTTCCGCGCCCGCGACGTCACGCAAAAGCACTCGCTGCGTCTGCTCTTCAAGGAGGACTACGGACCCGGCAAGTTGCGCGCCGATCTGTTCGAGGACTTCGGCGCGGCGCGTGAGTTCGACACGCTCGTTCTCCGTGCCGGAGCCAACGACGGCTACGCCTGGGATGCCGCCCGCGATACCGAGCAATTCACACGCGACGAGTTCGGACGCCGCCTCTTCCTGGCCATGGGCCAACCCTCCCCGCGCGGTCGCTTCGTGCACCTCTACCTCAACGGACTCTACTGGGGCGTCTACAACCTCACGGAACGCCCGGCCGAAGACTTCTCCGCCACCTACCTCGGCGGTGCTCCGGAGGATTGGGACGCGATCAATTCGGGTGAAGCCAAGAACGGTGACCTGCAGGCCTGGAACGCGCTCATCACCCAAACCCGCACCGCCACCAACGCCGCGGCGTTTCTCCGACTTCAGGGATTGTCCCCCGACGGCACCCGCGATCCCAACACCCCCGCCCTCCTCGAGGCCGCCAATTACATCGACTACATGCTGCTCAATATCTGGGGCGGTAACTGGGATTGGCCCAACAAGAACTTCTGGTTCGGGCGCGACCGCACCGGACGCGCGGGAGGGTTCCGGTTCTATCTCTGGGATTTCGAGAACACCATGGGCAACAACCGCGACCGTTCCCCGCTGCAGATGGTCTCCCCCCGAGCCGACATCGCCGCCTCCTGGGTTGGAGAACCGCACGATCGCCTCAAACGCAATCCGGAATACCGCCTCGCCTTCGCCGACCGTGTGCGCCGCCACTTCTTTCACGACGGCGTCCTCGCTCCCTCCGCCCTGGTCGCACGTTACCAACGCCTCGCCGCCGAATTCGAACCCGCCATCGCAGCGGAAACCGCGCGCTGGGGAGACGACCACTTCTCCCCACCCCAGGACCCCACCGACTGGGCCCGCGAACGCGACTGGCTCCTGAACACCTACCTGCCCCAGCGCACCGGCGTGGTTCTCGCCCAGTTCCGCGCTTCCGGACTCTACCCAGGCACCGACGCCCCGGAGTTCACCCCGCACGGCGGCCCCGTGCCCCCCGCCTCTACGGTGACCCTCTCCACCACCGCCGCGGAACTGCTCTACACCACCGACGGCTCCGACCCGCGCCTCCCCGGCGGCGAACTGAATCCCCGCGCTGTCCGCGTCCCCTTCCAAAGCGGTGTCCCCGAAGTGCCCACCACGCTCGTGACCTCCGGTCATTCGTGGCGCTTCCTCGACGCCAACCAGGTCGCCCCCGCCGCCTGGACCCAACCCGGATTCGAGGATGCCGCCTGGAAATCCGGTCCCAGCCCGCTCGGCTACGGCGATGGGGACGAAGCGACCGTAGTCGCCTTCGCCGATGCCGATCCCGCCACCCCCGGCGTGCAGCGCAATGCCACCACGTACTTCCGCACCACCTTTCAAGTGGACGATCCCGCCGCCTACGCGTCGTTGCGCCTCGTGTTGACCTACGACGACGCCGGGGCCGTCTTCCTCAACGGCCAGGAGGTGCTGCGTACCGACAACCTTCCCGCCAATGCCGGCGCCACCACCTACGCCACCGGGTCGTCCTCCGACAATGCCCTCGCCGCGCGCGAAAACCTCCCCGCCTCCGCCCTGCGCCGCGGACTCAACACCCTCGCCGTCGAAATCCATCAGTCCGATCCCACCAGTTCGGACATCTCCTTCGATCTCGAACTCACCGGCGCAGTCTCCGGCTCCGGCACCGTCAACACCGCGCCCCCGCTCACCCTGCTCACCGATACGGTGCTCAAGGCGCGCTCGCGCAACGGAACCACCTGGAGCGCCCTCACTGAAGCGCGCTTCGCCGTGGGCGCAGTCCCGGCCGCCACCACCAACCTGGCCATCACCGAACTCTGCATCCGCCCCCCGGAACCTACGATCGAACGCCCTCTCTCCACCGCGCGCAGTGACTTCGAATTCATCGAGTTCACCAATCTCGGCGCCGAACCGATCGACTTGTCCGGCCTTCGACTCCTGGGCGCAGTTCAATTCACGTTTCCCACCGGCACGACTCTCGGCGCCCACACCGCCGCCGTCCTGGTCAGCCGGCTCGATACCTTCCAACTGCGCTACGGCACCCAAGTCCAGGTGCTCGGGACCTACCAGGATCACCTCGGAGAACCCGGCGAGGAAATCCACCTCACCCGGCCGGATGGCTCGACCCTGATCCGCTTCACCTACGGCACCACCTCACCCTGGCCCCAACCGGACCCCTCCCTGGTGCTGATCCGCCCACACCAGCGTCCCGACCCCGCGCGCCCGGAAAGTTGGCGCTCCAGCCGGTTCGTCCTCGGTTCCCCGGGCGGAACCGACACCTTGGAGTTCAC
>JADLFD010000042.1 GCA_020845805.1 Verrucomicrobiales bacterium
AGGTAGGCTTCGGTCTCGACGATGCGGCCGATACGACAGACGCCGTCCACGCGTCGCACCATCCAATGCCCCAACAGTTCCTGGGCCACCACGGTGGTGTCCCGGTCGTAGAAGGCCCGCGGAAGTCTGCGGAACGCGCCCGGGTCGATCTCGGTTTCGGAGGTGTCGGGAGCTTGCATGGGGGCAGCGCGAATGGATTAACACCCTCGGCCGGTCTGGATGGACGATGCCGAACCTTCGGGTGGCGGCGAAGGCGCTCGGGGGTGAAACAGGTCCTGATCTTTGGCGGTTCTTTCCGGCAGGAGCTCAATGGGTCATGAGATGGACGATGAGGTTCACCGCCAAAGGGTACGCCACCTTCTCGGAGAAGGTTTCAAAGTAGACGTCGCTCTCGGACTCGCGTTCCCAGCCGTCACTGAGGTCGCTGTTGTGGATGGCGACGATCTGAATCCGTCCCCGGTCGTCGCGCAGCGCGCGGATGCTCATTTGTTCCGAGCCGGGACCCCGATCGATGCGATGCGGTGAGGACGCCGGATCGCGAGGGTCGAAGTTCTGGTCCCAGAGTTGCATGGTCGGAACCCGCAGTTCGTGCAGGGGCACGCTCAGATCGTAGACGGTGTGGAAGATCGGATGATCGAGGGACAGTTCCTCCCAGGTTCTTTCGGGAAGCGCGCGGGCCATCTGGGTGGCGAAGCCATCCCATTCTCGTTGGCTCCAGAAATCGTTCACGAACAGCGCCCCTCCGCTCGCCAGGTAACGCTTCAGGCACTGGACCTCCTCGTCGGCCAGATTCATGTAGCCCGCGTGCTCGAGGTAGAGGAGCGGGAAGTCATGGAGGTCCGGATCGGTGAACTCCAAAACGCGGGCGTCAGGGTCGGTACGGATCGCGGTCAGCTGCTGCAGGCGCCAGGAGAGATTGAGATCGGCATCCGGATAATCCACCCACCAACCGAGGTTCGGGAATCGCCCTCGGGACGGGGAGCGGTTCGGATCGGACGGGAATATGACCCGCGCGAAGGTGAAGACATCGCTATCGAAGCCGGGGGCGTTGGTCCAGGTGGGCGTGGTGGAGCTGCGCGACAGGGTCTCGCGCGCGGTGCGCACATTCGCCTCATCGATCGTCGCACCGTCCTCGATGCGGATGAACCTGCTTGGACGCCGGCCGCGTGGTGGCTCCTCGTCCTGGCGTGGCGTCTGGGCGGCACACCAACCGGAGAGGAAAAGGACGCCCGCGACGCACGCCCGCCGTCGGAGGTTGAACCACCACGGTGGCGGACGGGGAGGGGACACTTGGCCTGGCTTGGTTCGTGAGCGGACCTCGATGAGTGGATGCTCGCCGATCTGGCGGCGCGACGTCCATCCCGTGGACACGTCGGTGTGGATCGATCCCCTCCGGCGGAGTGAATCGGACCGCGTCGGAGGGCTCAAGTCGGGTTTGGTAGTAAGTCAGCTGGCTCAACCTGTCCAACAAACCCTCCCCAGCCACCGTTCTGTCGTGCACCCGGCCCCGCAGGAACGGGACCGGGTCCTGCGCGATGGCCGGACGGTCAGTAGGCCGTGGTCGATTCGAACTCGGTGATCGGCTGGGGTCGGTTGAGCGTGGTCACGAGCACTTCCAGACGGTGGTCGCCGGCGGACTGAGCGGTACCGGTCACGGTGTAGGTGATGGATTTCTGAAGTGCCAACGTCGGCACGGCAGCCCAGGTCACCGTCTTGCCTTGGATCTGCCCACCGTTGGAAGCGGTGGCGGGCTGCATGCCCTCGGGGAACACGGCCTTCACCGCGATCTCGCGCAGGTCGAGACCTCCGCCCTGGTTGGTGATCCGGACGGTGTAGGTGGTCTTTTCGCCCACCTGGATCGGATCGGGATCATCCACGAGTTCCACCAGGATCGCGTTCACGCCCTGGATGGGAACCGTGCAACGCGTGGTGGCGGGGGCGGCGCAGGCGCCCTGGGTGGAGGCCTCGAAGGAGTAGCTGCCGGCATTGGCTGCCGACAGGGTGGCGCAGACCTTCTTGGTCGCTCCGGCGGCCAGCGTGCCCAGTTTCCAGGAGAGTTTGCCGGAGGACGCGGTTCCTCCCTCGGTGGTGGATCGGACCTCGACGCCAGCCGGCACGGCGACTTCGAGCAGGGAATCCGCGGAAGGCGCATTGCCGGAGTTGCGCACCTCCCAGCAAACCTCGAACGGCCGGCCGATGAACTGGGCAAAACCTTCGGCCACATTGGGCAGGCTGCGCAGGGGCGGCGTCTGGCAGGCGACGGACAGGACGGGCTGCACGATGTTGATCGTCGCCTGCGCCGCGGCTTCGGCGCCCTCGGCGCTGGAGGCTTTGGCAGGGTTCACGAAACTGCCGGTGCGCGCTGCCTTGGCCGTGAAATCAAACTCCCGGCTTTGGCCGGGGAGCAGTCGTCCCGCCTCGAAGCTCCGGGTGGATTCACCGTTCGGCAGGGCGAGCCCGGGAGGGAGGGTGTCGGTGACCCGGACGTCATTCAGCGCGCTCGTGCCCGAGTTCTTCACCGTCAGCCGGACCGGGATGGCGTCGCAGAGCAGCGCCTCTGCGGGCATCGACTTGACCAGTTCGATGGCGGGCCGCACGACGCGGGTCGTGGCGCAGACGCTCGGCCGGAAGGTGGCGGTGGCGCAACCGGTGATGGGGGTTTCCTGGGTGGCGACGGCGCGCACTCGCACCTCGCGCGACTGACGCGCTCCGAGCGTTCCCAAGGACCAGGTCGATGTTCCGCCCTCGGCGCTGGTGGCCTTGGGGGTGGTTTCCTCGACCCGTGCGCCGCCCTCGGTGCGATCGGTGAGGATCACCTCCTGCAGTTCCACGTCACCGAGGTTTTTCACCACGATCACGAACTCGAAGGCCTTTCCCACCAGCACCTCGGGCGGCATGACCTTCTCGACGGCCACGGAGGCCGAGGTGGACGCCGAATGGGCTGAGGTTTGGGCGGTGGCGCGCCACGTGACCAGATCGACGGTTGCGGCCAGGACGGCGAGAGCGGTCACCCAACTCCAGCCGGTGGTGCGCCAGCCCGGTCGACGGGTGGCTATTCCTGCGCCGTGAGTGGACCTCCGGTGCGGCGCACCGTGTGGGAGTGGGAAGTGTTGCATGCGCGGCGGTTGTACCGCAGTGGCGGTTTATGACAAGCCGCACCTTGTCGCGTGGCGCGGCGCGGCGGGCCCGTGGAAAGGGTGCATTTGGGGGTGGGGCCGATATGCTGCACGGAATGCGCGTCTTGATCCTCGGCTGTGGATACGTGGGATTTCCTTTGGCCGTTCAATTGATCGACCAAGGCCACGAGGTGATCGGCCTCCGCCGGACCTCCGCCGGGGCTGACGTCCTGGCTGCGGCGGGAGTCGAGGTCGTGATGGCGGATCTCGCGCACGCGGAGTTCACGCTTCCCGCGGGGAAGTTTGATTGGGTGGTTTTCGCAGCTGCGGCGGGAAGCGGAGCGGATGAGGCGGCCTGCCGCGCATTGCACGTGGAGGGTTTGCGCCGGGTGCTCGACCTGCTCAGCCGGGAGCGACCGGCGAAATTCGTGCACCTGAGCAGCATCGGTGTGTATGGGCAGCGCGGCGGGGTGCTGGTGAAGGAGACCACGGCGACGGAGCCCCGCACGGTGTTCGATCGCGTGCAGTTGGAGTCGGAAGGATTGGTGCGGGCGGCGGCCAACGCGGGGCTGCCCTCCGTGATTCTGCGTGTGGCCGGAGTCTACGGTCCGGATCGGATGCCCCGACTGGACCGCTTTCTCAGGAACGAGGTTCGCATCGAGGGGCAGGGCACGCGGCATCTGAACATGGTGCATCGCGACGACGTGGTGGCGTCGATCCTGGCCGCCCTCAAGAATGGCCGGGCCGGGGAGTGCTACAACGTGGTCGACCAGGAGCCGGTGACCGAAACCCATTTCTACTCCTGGCTGGCGGAGGCAGTGGGCATGTCGATGCCTCCGACGGTTGCCGCGGAGACCGATCCCGGCCGACTGGCGGAAGCGGTCGATGAAAAGGTCTCCAACCGGCGACTGACCATGGAACTGGGATGCCGGTTGAAGTACCCGAACTTCCGATTGGGCTATACCGCGGAGCTGAAGCGATTGGGGGATGCCGGACTGCTGGACGTGCCCGGGGACGAATCGTAGTCGCTGGGTACGGGCCAGGGTCGCGATGGCGCGGTTTGTGGCCGGGGGGCGGCGGCCGCTCCGGCGCACTTCAGCGAGGGGGCGAGTTCTCCTGGAGGCCAGGGCGCTAATCCCGGAACAAGTCTCCGGTTCGGTTCCGGGCTGGAGCTGCGGCAGCTGGACGGCGCAGGCGATAGAAGCGCTCGTTTTCCTCGACGGGGGCGGTGGCCTTGCGCTGGTCGCCCGTGGTTTGGATGGGGAGCGGGCTGGGGCGCCAATCCGCCAAGTTCTCGGACTCCTCGAGCAGAAAACGTCCGGTGGCGTCGGTCCATTGGAGGGTGAGTGGGGTTCCCGCTGCGGCGGACGTCACGGAGAATCGAGGCCGGGACTGGCCACCCTGCGTCGGAAGGGCGACCACCAGTTCCCGCGGTTCGTGTGTGAAACGGAGCGGCGCCTCGAGCAGGAGGGAACCGAATCCTCGGATGACCGCGGATTCCTCGTTCGCGCCTCCCGGATTGATGACGATGGTTTGCCCGGCTTCGAACCAAGGGCCGTCCGGACGGAGCCCTAGGCTGGCGGGGTCGGTGATCTGCAGGATGGCGTCGCCGGCCTCGGCGTAGGCGGTGAGCACGGTTTGCGGCGTGATGGTCACGGCAAGCCGGTCGTACTCGAACGGCTGCCAGCCCAGTTCCGGCGTCCATCTTTCCAGTTCGCCTGGGGACGGCTGGCGCAGGACCAAGGCTTCATCGCCGTTGGACACCGTGACGTGGGCGGAGCACTGAGGTGCGGCGTGCCGAAGGGCGAGGAGTTGGGAGCCGGGGCAGTCGGGGGACACGAGCGCCCAGGTTCCCGGGGCGATGTAGACTGGCCGTGGTTCCTGAGCGAGGCGGATCTCCTCCTGCAGCGAGGCGGCGAGTTCGCCGACCGCGGGTTTGCTGGAGTTGAGCAGTGTCACCCCACCGCGGAAGAACATGTACATGTTCCGCCACGCGCCGGATTCCTGCCAGCTCTTGCCCGGGTCGAAGAAGGCCGCGACGGTGCGTCCGTCGGGGAGGTACATGGCCAGCGCATCGCGGTTGGGGTTGTGGATGGAGAATTCCTGGAAGTACTCGTTCACCTTGAAGTTGCGCCAGGTCCGGCTTTCCGGGTGTTGAAGACCCAATTCGCGGAACAACCGGTACACCTCGAGGCGTTCGTCATCGGTGAGGTCGCGCCAGCCGCTTCCGTCCGCCTTGCCGATGTACATGGGATCGATGTCGCCGGTGACCAGTTTGCCTTCGATTTTAGGGATGAGACTGCCGTTGGGGCCCTCCACCACTTCGAAGTGTTTCGGGACCTGGAGGAGGTCGTCGGGCGGGATGGCGTAGCCCTTGTCGAAGTTGTCCACCAGACCTTCCACGGATTGTTTATTGTAGAGGATGGTCTTGCTCTCGTTCATGCGTTGCCAGGCGGCGCGCTCGCTGGAGGCGAGGTCACCGCCGTTGCCGAAGTCATCCACGCCCTTGCCCCACCATTCCTTGGCGCGGGTTTCCCAGCGCAGCCGCACTTCGGCGATGAGATCGGGTTCCTGGAAGGCGGCGCGCATGGATTTTTCCACGTCCGGCCAGGCTGGCGGTGCCTTGAGCACCACTTCGTCCAGCTTGTCACCTGGGAACCCCAGCCAGTCGATGTCGAGGGCGCTCACGTTCTTGGCCTTGATATGGTACGGCTTGGTCACGTACAGGCCGGTCTTGAGCTTGGCGATCGTTCCGGCACCGCGCCTTCGCACGGCGAGCACGAATCCTTTGGCGGTGAGTTTCTTGAAGGCCCGATGGGAGGCATCATCGATCCCGAAGATCTTGGTCAAGGCGGAGCGGCCGAGTGCGTCCCAGGGCTTTAGCTTTTTGGCTCCGGCCGCGATGCGCGCCTCGGCCGTGGCGGCCTGGGAGGCGCGAAAACCTTCCAGGCCGCGTGCGGCGAATCGCGAGCCCTTGCCGGCGAGTTTGCAGATGCCGAAGGCGAAGCCGATGGCGACGTCGGGGTTCTCGCCCGCGAGTTCGCCCCAGTAGTGCGCGATCTTGGCGGAATCCCCTGTTTCCCAGGCGAAGGTGAGATCGGCGACCTTCGTGTTGAACGACGCGATGATCTGGTCGTACACGGCGGGCGGAACCTCGAGGTATTTCCTCAGGTCCGAGCGCAGGTCGGTCAGGAATTGCTGGCGCTCGGTTTCCGTGAGGCCGTAGTAGGTTTCGACGAGGTACCCGGTGCCCAACATCATGGAGCGCATCGCGGCCTCCGGCCACTCCCACGGCGCCCCTGCCTCGGCCAGCATCTCCGCGGCGGTCGCAATGGTGGATCCGATGCCTTCCGCCAGATTGCCGAGTCCGTCCACGGTGCCGACCAGGAAGTGTCCGACGACCTCGTCAGCGAAGGGTTGGCGTGGCGCCTCATCGGAGGTGTCGACACTGACGGCGTGTTCCTGGGAGCCGTCGGTGACCACCACGCGATCGTCCTTGAGCGCGCCGCCGCTGCTGGCTCCCCGACGCTCGTCGTGGATCAGCGTGACGCTGCCGTCGTCCGCCTTGATCCAGACCTTGGGCCGGTAGACGACCTTCCCGCGTGTGCCGCCGGTGGTCAGCGTCCGGACCGGGGCGCGAAAGGACACTTCCTCGTCCGCGGGGATCGTCTGCAGGAGCCCGCACGCGCACTGCTCGTCGGGCGCGGAAGTTCCGTCGGGGATGGGTTGAGCGTAGAAGGCGTTCCCGGAGAGCTCGGGGGTGAGCTGAACGAGGAGGGTTTGGTCCTTGCTGCGATTCTTGAGCGTGCCGACGACGCGCCACGAATTGCCACCGAGGACGACGGGCGTCGCCTTGCGGTAGAAGATGTTTTCCTGGTGGGCATCGAAGACCAGCAGGAGATCCTGCCGGACCTTCAGTTCCCTACGGCCGGTGGCGCTGAGTCGGTTGGCGCCGTAGGGGTTTTTGGCGCGGATGAGCGCCAGCATTTCGACATCGCCGCGTGCCTGGGCGCGGAGTTTGTACGTGCGCACCAGCGTGCCGCCCTTCGGGAGGGTTCCGAGCGGGACGGGAGCGCTGGGGTTGGCGGGATTGAAGGGGCCGCTGACCACCACGACGGCGGCGGGAACGGGCGGAGGTACGTCCAGCGCGCGGGCAGTGAAGCTCGAGATTTCGACATTCTCGAGGGGACCGTCATGCAGGTTGGTGATGGTGAGCGTGGCGGTGACCTCCTGGAAGATGGGTTCACCCCGGGTGTCCTCCTCGAGATCGACCGCGGGCGGATCCACCTGAACGTCCACGCTCACGAGTTCGGCCACCACCTGGACCGGTTTGCTCTCGATCGTGTCGGTGAGAAACCGGCGTCCGCCGGCGTGGGAGCCCGTGGCTTTGAGCGAGAACTGGATTTCGCCCGGCTGGGTCACCCGGAAGGGGAAAATCTGCGTCCACGAGCTGCCGGCCGGGAGGGAACGCGTGGGGGGAGGATTCTCGAGCTGTTGCAGCCCGGGCAGCCCGGTGCCGCTGACCTTGTAGGATTCGCCGAGCACACCGGCCAGGACGAAGTTCTCACTCGTTTCGTTGGAGATGGTGACATTCATCTTGAACGTCTTCCCCAGCTCCACGACTTCGGGTTCGAAAGTGATCGTGGCGCTGATGGCGGGGCGGTAGAGCAGGAGCCGGCCGGGGCGCCCATTCAGTGATCCGGCGCCGAGGATGACTCCGTGATTGTTGACGTCGTGGATCTGGGTGAGATCGGAGACATTGCCATCCGTGAGTTGCTTGGAGGGATTGACGAGGCGTCCGCGGTACCAGAGGCCCGGATAGGAGGCGGTATTCAGGCCCGAGCCCAGCTTCAGGAAGACCTCGCCATGATCGGTGAGTTCAGATCCCACGTAGAACGAGCCGCCATTCAGTGTCGTGAAGATGGACGATGTGTGGTAGCCCGCCTTCATGCCGTAGTCGGCTTGGGGTAAGTACAGGAACCATTCGTTGGCACCGCCCGGGGTGCGGCGTATTCCCAGGGCCTGCCCCTTGTTGTTGATGAGCACGGCGCCGTTGCCGGGGAGGGTTCGGACATAGGAACTGCCGGTCTCCCAAAGGGCCATGTAGTTGCGAGAGACGGCGAAGAGGTGCTCGCGTTCGGCATAGCCTCCCGCCGCCACACCGGCGTCATTGATCTCGTTGAAGACATACACCGCATCCCGGCCGATGATTCCTCCGTGACGGAGCACGTCCGCCGCGTTGAGGTAGGGACCGCCCGGAGTGGTGACGTAGTGCGTGGTGACTGATTCGCCTCCTCCCGGAGGAAACCAGGGACGCTGGCCGTTGATCTGGTCGACGTTGTTAAGACTGTAGGCCACGCCCTCGATGAGGAAGGACTGGCCGCCCTGGTAAGCCATCGGTCCGTTGGTGGTGCGTCCGAGGAGGGTGCCGCGGTTGTTGAACTGGATGAGATCGATGAAGCGCAGGTTCCCGAGAGAGTGCACGCCGGCGGTGCGGCCGTAGTCGGGAGCCGGTTGGTAGATCTGAACGACGCCGTTATTGAGGACCACCACCTGATCCTTGTCGTTGAGGAGCGACCAGGTCCTCGGATCCAGGGGGACTTCCTGGACCAGGTAACCGATGCCGCTCTGGGCGATCGCCGCGGCGGTGAGGAAGGGCAACCAGGAGAAAAGGATCCACCGCACCCAAGGGCATCGCCGCTGGGCCAGGGGTTGGCAATTGGCCATCCGGTCCATGCGTCGGAGGTTCGCGTGCTCCCGACTTCATCGACAAGGGGATACTTGGTGGCGTGGGCGACTGAGGCGGCGCGGGCGGAGGGAGCCCGACGTCACCGAGGCGCAGGGCGACGAGTCGCGACGGGGTTGGCGTCCCCGGATGGGATGGA
>JADLFD010000043.1 GCA_020845805.1 Verrucomicrobiales bacterium
CCCGGACGCGGTTCGACGCCAGCATCGCCTCCAGCCCCTCGCCCCACTCCTTCTCCCGTTCCTGCCGTCCGGAGTCCTCCTCCCCCTCCACCCGCCACCGATATCCATCCTCCCGCCACACGTCATGACACCACTCCCGCACGTTCCCGTGCATATCCTTCAATCCCCACCCATTCCCTGCCTTCTCTCCCACCGCATGGGTTCGCATTTCCGAGTTCTGCTCATACCACCCCACCCGCTCCAGGGCCTCCTCCCCATCTCCGCTCCAGTACTCCGTCTCCGTCCCTGCGCGACACGCATACTCCCACTCCGCTTCCGTCGGAAGACATACCCTCCACCCGGTGGGAATTTGATCCCGACACCTCTCCGTCAGCCAGGCGCAGTACTGGGTCGCCATCCGCCAGTCCATGTTCTGCGCGGGGAGATCGTCCGCTCCGGAAAACGCATTCCCGTGGGACACTCGCGCCTTCTTCGTCCAAACCCGGAACTGCGCCTGCGTCACCGGCGTCTCTCCCATCCAAAAACCCTCTTCACCCCCGACTCGCACCCAGTGCGCCGGTTCTTCATCCACGTACTCTCCCCGACTCCCCATCCGAAACACGCCTGGCGGGATCCAGCAGAAGGCCATCGACACTCGGGGACCGAGTCTGAGGCGGTGGTACCGAATCGCTGGGTTCCCCATGAATAACCTTGGTCCGTCGACGGCTTCCGGGGAGTGAACGGGATGCCGCACCAGATCGCAAGCGGTCTGGTCATTGTTGTGGCGAGGGAGGTGTATGACAGAATTGTTGCCACCGCGGATTGGGACCGGCGGCATCGGAAGCGGCACCCGAGATGGGGAGCCCAGCTACGGTCTCAGCCAGAGCGGCACCCCGACCCGGTCGCGCCCATCTGGGCCAGCCATCCTGTGAATCCTGTTCATCCTGTCCGCATTTCCCAACGACGAGATCCCAATCTCCAGATAGCCCACCACGAAGGACACGAAGCGCACGAAGAGACGAGGGCTGTGATCCTATCCGAAATCCGGTCTTCGTGAACTTCGTCTCCTTCGTGGTGCCTACTTTCCGTGGTTCGTTCACCATGTGCGGAGCCCGGCTTTGGACCTGACTCCTTGCGGTGATGGCTCCCTCCGTGTACTCCGGGGAAGTCTCGCCCCGCCCATGCCTCCGTCGACTCCCGATTCTCCCATCACCGAACGGACCCATCCTCCCCGCCCCCGCCTCGCCTTCCGCGTCGGCGTGGTTGGCCATCGGCTCAAACGTCTGAACGAGGCGGGCGCAACAGAACCAGCCTTGGCGCTGAAGTTCGCTGAGATCCTCGAGACCGTGGACCAGGCCGTACGGAAACATTCGACCGAGTTCCGGGCCTGGTACACCGAGGAACCTCCCGAACTCCGCCTGCTCTCGCCCCTGGCTGAGGGGATCGACCGGTGGATGGCCCGGTGCGCCCTCCGACAAGGTTGGGCCATCGCCGGCGTCTTCCCTTTCCCGCAAGCCGAGTACGAACACGATTTCCAGGGAGATTCCCTCGACGCATTCCGAGATCTGATCCGTGATGCGAGCGCCGGGCCTGGCTGGACTCGCTTCGAGCTCGACGGTGATCGATCGGACAGCGCGACCGCCTACGGCACCGCCGGGCGGGTTCTGCTGAATCAGACCGATCTGCTGATCGCCGTCTGGGACGGCCATCTCCTGGGCAAGGCGGGAGGCACCGAGGAAACCATGGTCGACGCCCTGCGGCGCGGGATCCCCGTCATCTGGGTGGATGCCCATGCGCCGCACGACTTCGCGCTCCTAACCGGACCTCAGCGCCTGCCCAAGCCCGCCCACGGCGCTGCCCATGCCACGCCCCAAGACGCATCGCCCGTTGACGAGAAAGGCATGGCCGAGATCGTCACTCGACTCCTGACGCTGCCGGAGGCCGAGCGCCAGCGAACCACCGGTTGGAGCGACGCCCTCCACGGCGAGCCCCAGCCCCCGGCGCTGGACGACTTCTACCGTGAGACCGCGCCCACCTTCAGCTTCGCCCTGGTATGGAGAGCCTTCCGGGACCTGATGACGAGTGAGCACCGCCAGCAGATCACCACCCGAGTTGAACCGTTCGAGCAGGCGGTCATCGACAAATGGCCGCCGGATCGCTCCCAACCCGTGAGTGCTCTGGTGAACACTCTCCGTCCGTTCTATGCTTGGCCCGACAAACTGGCTGTTCTCTATTCCGATCGCTACCGGAGCGCTTTCATCCTCGGGTTCTTTCTCGCCGCCCTGGCGGTGGCCGCCGCCCTGTGGCCGGTGGGCATCGGGCCCGGTGCGCACTCGCACCACGAACAAATCGGCACCGCGCTGGAATTGGTGGCCATCACCACCATCGCCGTGCTGATCGGCGTGGGCCGTTGCCGAGGATGGCACCACCGGTGGCTCACCTACCGACTCGTGGCGGAACTGATCCGTCAACTGCGCATCGTCGCCCCTCTGGGAGCCCCCCGCCCCTTCACGCAAACCCCGCCGCATCTCTCCTCGTACGGAGAACCCTCGGCCACCTGGGCCGAATGGTACGTGCGCGCTACCACGCGCGCCATCGGGTTGCCGGCCGTCACGGTCAACCGGGAGCATCTCCTCGCTTGCCTCACCCATCTGGAGGCGCTGATGAAGGAGCAATGCGAATTCCACCAAGCCAGCGCTGGTCGGTGTCACCTCATTGAACACCGACTCCACACCGCCGGGCTCGTCCTCCTCGGCCTCACGTTCCTGGCCTGCATCCTACACCTCACCCATGCCGGTCCCCCAGGCCACCTCCTAACCTTCGCCTGCGGGGTCTTTCCAGCCCTGGGTGCGGCCCTGGCCGGTATCAGTAATCAGGGGGAATTCCGACGCCTTTCCCGCCGCTCCGCCGCCATGTCCAAGGAACTCGCCCGCCAGGCCCAACGCGCCACGGAACTTCGGGATCGCATCGCCTCGGCTCCGAGCGGTCAGGCAGGGTTCCTCCCCGAGGCCGGCGCCCTCGCCGCGGATTGCGCCCGCGTCCTCGTCACCGAGGTGCTCGACTGGCGCACCGTCTTCCTCGATCGCCCCCTCGATACGCCCGTGTAGATCGGAGCGGCCGTCCCTGTCCTTGTTGCCACGGTGCTCGGTGGCCACGACTCGCGCTACGTCGAAGGGCCCGGCGCATGAGTCGCCTTCTTCGCTTGCCGCCACACCGATGCACCCCAAACCCCTTGCCAACCTTTCTCTGCTCCGCTAACGCCCATCGCAACACTATTCCCTAACCGATCCGCGAAGGTCGTTGAGGGAGTCTGTTCATGTTGCGTTAAGACCCAGCCGCCGGCCACCTGGCCAGGATTACTCTCTCTCCACCATGCCCACCTGCTTCTCGATCATGCCCTTCGGGGAAGGCTACCGCGACATCGACCGCATCCTCCATGAGGCCGCCAATACTGCGGGCTTGAAGTACGTTCGAGGGGATCTCAGCAAACGCCCGGGCAGTATTCTGGCCCAGATCGTGACCGAGATCCGGCAAGCCGCGGTGGTGGTCGCCGACATCACCGGTAACAATCCCAACGTCTTTTATGAGCTCGGCATCGCCCATCAGATCCTCGGCCCGGACCGGGTCGTTCTGATCACGCAGGCGATGGAGGAGAAAAAGCCCTACGACG